>CAKZPJ010000466.1 GCA_937138955.1 uncultured Flammeovirgaceae bacterium
TACGATCAGGATGAGTTGGGGCGATTACGTGAAAGTATTGAAAATTTGCTCAAAAGTAGTGGTTACTATGACTTTAGCCGGCAATACGTTGAGTTTCGGGTAGATTCCACCATTGGCAAGCGGAAAGTACGAATATACACAATCATTCGTGAGCCAGCCAAGCGAGGTTTTCATAAGCAGTTTGAATTAGACTCTATTATTTTTACTACCGACGCCGATGTGCGCGGATACAGCGGAGAACGGAAGGTAAGTACATTTGATGATGTTACTTATCGATACCATCGCTATCAATATTACAAAAAAATTCTTGGGCGCCGGGTGCTTATTCACAGAGATAGCCTATACAGCCGAGAGCAAACGCTAGAGACCCAGCGACAACTTTCTAACTTAGACGTTTTTAAGTTTATTAATATTAATTATGATACTACGGGTGGTAAATTTATCGCTAATATTTACGCCAGCCCACTCAAAAAATTCCAAACCTCAACTGAGGTAGGTTTAAACGTGAGTCAAGGTCTTCCGGGGCCGTTTGTCAATGCTTCGTTACAGGTGCGAAATTCGGCGGATTAGAAATTCTGGAACTCAGTGGGCGAGCCGGTATTGAAGGAGTACCTCCCGTGGTTGGAGAAGCAACTAACAGCGGAGTTTTCGCTAGCCGAGAAGCCGGAGGTAATCTTTCGCTTACCTTTCCCCAATTTATATTCCCTCTTCCCGAACGCTGGAAACAAGATTTGGGTAGATTTAATCCGAAAACTCGTCTTCAGACTGGCTATAACTACGTAGACCGACCAGAGTACACCCGAACAAACTTTCAGACATCGATGGCCTATACCTGGCAGAAAGGACAAAAGGCTCAGTATATATTAACTCCGGTTGACTTTAACTTTATTGACTCTAGAATCAAATCAGATACCTTTCAAACTATTCTTGATAATAGCTTAGAAACCTATGGTATTCCACTAAACCGATCTTTTGAGCCATCTTTTGTAACCAGTACCAGTTTTACTGCCACGCTTAACTTCAATAATTATGGGGCTACCGATCTGCTAGGCAATCAGGCCCGCGGAACCCCCTCGTATTTGAGACTATTCCTTGAAAGTGGGGGAACGTTACTCAACTTTTTCGGCACTGAAGCCCTAGACGATGCCAATCTAGCTTATTTTAAGTTTCTAAAGTTCAATCCAGATTTTCGCCAATATATTTCGCTATCCAAAGGAAAAACATTGGCCTACCGCATTAATGTTGGTGTTGCATTTCCTTACAATAGAGATCCTGAAGATCAGGTTTTGCCTTACGAGAAATACTTTTTTGCGGGGGGCAGTAACAGCATTCGAGCCTGGCTTCCCCGTCGCTTGGGCCCGGGGTCAATCAACCCTGACAGTGTAGATTCTGGTGGATATTTCGTTTACAATCTTGAGCAACCAGGAGAAATACTACTTGAAGCCAGCGTAGAGTATCGTCAAAAGCTTTTTAGTTTTGTGAATGGCGCGCTTTTCGTAGATGCCGGAAATGTATGGCGCTTGAGAGAATTCCGAACTGATTCCGGTATTGATTCGCCTCGACAGGGCTCGGCTAAGTTTGCCTTCAACACGTTTGTTCCCCAGATTGCTATTGGAGCGGGAGCGGGCCTCCGCTTTGATTTTTCCTTCCTCATTCTCCGTTTCGATTACGGGGTAAAGATATATGACCCAGCTCGTGAGGTTTATGACTCGAATGAAGTTAATCCTACCGGAAGATGGATTGGTCAGAAGTTTAACTTTTGGGACGAAATTGCAAACGGCGTGCTAAATATTGGTATTGGCTACCCATTTTAATAAGTACGATTTATTCGCTTCTTCAACTTTTTTCTCATCTTAGCACTAAATTATTACTAACTATTACCTACATGTAGCAATAGTGGAATTGCTATTTTGAGCTAATAAATATAATTAATATAGTTTTTATTTTACTTATTTAAATATATTTATGTATTTTTACAATAAATGTTACATGGATAGTTAAATGAAGGGAATAAAAATATTTACTGCTTGTTTCTTTATTAGTTGGCTGAGTGTCGCCACTACACTAGCTCAAAATATTGTTTTTTCAGACGACTTCGAGTCTGCTACTATATCTAATGCTTGGGTAGCTACACCGGGAAAAGATAATGGAGTAGTTAATGTGCACAGATTTGCCGCTGCCGATAGTAATCAGGTGATGCGATTAGGAAAGCTTCACGATGGTAACAAGCGTTTGGTAATAAATCGGTTAGACTTACCATTAGATCTATCTCATCATTTTCGCGTATTACTACAATTTGATATTGCTCATTACGGGGAAGAAACTCATCCGCAAGATGGTATCTATCTTAGTGTAGACGGCGGAACAATTTTTACTAAGATCTATAGTTTCTCCTTTAATCAGTGGGGTGCTCGAGCCATGAAAACAATTCCTTCTCTAGACTTAACTTTACTTGCCCGCCGGAAAAATCTTTCGCTTAATAATCAAACGGTTATACGTTTTCAACAATATGGCAGTCATGATTTTATCGGAAGTGCTCAATACAGCGATGGTATACAGCTAGATAATATCCGTATAATAGCTCCTGAGGATATTTATGCCGAAATTCCATTTAAAGAAACTTTTGAAGATACAACTTGGCATTCTGCACTATCGGTTGGGAGCATTGCCGAATCAGATCAGCGATTTTCGCCTTTTGGAATAGTTGAGTCCATCTACTACGACTCATTACGCGGAAACGTACTAAGAATGGGTAGCCAGCAAGACAAGCAACTCACTACTAATGCCCTCGATTTACGGGTGGACTTATCAATCCAGAAAGAAGTTGAGCTTTTATTTAAAATACTAAATAATTTTGACGAAACACATCCGCAAGATGGTATTTTCTTCAGTTCTGATGGCGGGCGGCACTTCACTAAGGTATTTAGTTTCGACCTAGAAGCCTGGCGAAAAAAGACTTTCGGAGCCTATCCGCCCATTAATATTAATCACCTTGCCCGTCGGCATAAAATTCCTCTAACCAGCCAATTTGTTATTCGCTTTCAACAGCATGACGATGACGACTTTGAAGGGAGCCGGCTTAGCAGCGACGGTATTTATTTTGATGATATTGAACTTCGCGAAGTTACTACCACTTATGCATCATATCCCTTTTTTGAAGATTTTGAGCAGGAATCATTAGCGCCTTACTGGAAAATAAGTATGCCCGATACGGAGGATACAGCTGTTGCCATAAGCCCTACCGGATACGTAGCTTTGGTATCCGATTCATCAGGACACGCGGTAGCGTTGGGCAATACTGTAGACCGTTTGTATAATACAAATGCTCTGGATCTGCATATTAATTTAGGCCGTACCGAAAATCCTGAGCTGAGTTTTAAAATATTCAACCATAATGACGAAACCCATCCACAGGATGGTATCTATTTTAGTAATGACGCCGGAAGGCATTTTACCAAAGTTCTTCAATTTGATGGCAGTCATTGGGCAACTAAAGATTGGGGCAAATTTCACGCACTAAATATTAAAGCAATAGCAACGGCCCATCAGCTAACGCTAACAGATCAGTTTGTTATCCGCTTTCAACAGCACGACGATGATGACTTTGAGGGCACTCGCACGGTGAGTGATGGCTTTTATTTAGATGATATTAGCATTCAGGAGCCTCAACGTCAGTATTACGCAACACTACCATTTGTAGAAACCTTTGAATCCGATTCGCTGACTAAGTACTGGCGAGTGGGTGATCTGGCAAAAACCGCTAATGAAGATTTAATCTGCCCTGATGCTGGTGCTCAGATAGTAAAACTATCCATTGACAATCACTCTTACGCTTTGGCATTAGGAAGAAAACACGATGGAGAATCATCTGTTAGCGCTTATGATCTCCACTTGAACTTATCTTATCAATCAGGCCTCGAGCTAAACTTCCGGATGTATAATCACACAACAAAAAATCGAGAAGAAGACGGCATCTGGATTAGTCAAGATGGTGGGAAGAGTTACCAACATGCATACAGTTATAGTTCGTCGGTATCCCAGAAATATGTACCCTATTCTATCAACCTTGATTCTTTGGTAGAAGCAGTAGCATTTAGCTACACTGATCAATTTATTATCCGTTTTCAACATTCGGGTGACCGTAGTTTTCTAGGCTCGGAAGGTTTTGCTAGCGGAGCGTTTCTGGATGACATTGCGATAACTAGCCGTCTGAATGCACCCAACGCACAGGATATACGATTAAATTATCAAAAAAGTACTGATCAGCCCCAAATTCAATGGTCGCCCACCAAATCAGCTCAAGCTTATCAGGTGCAAATATTTTTAGAAGAACTATCTTCTCAACATTTAGTACAAGAACACACTACTTATAACAACACAATACTGTTAGCTGGTAATACTCTAATACCGGGTCAACTCTACTATATACGACTTAGATCTGTTAGTGACATCTCTAAGAGCAATTGGAGTACTCCTGTTGCTGTATCGGCCGATCATGAAGGGCGAATTAGTATATCGTCGTTGGCAGTTAAGTCCCCATAAGCTGCTTTCTTTACTTCCTAGCTTATCTAATTTGTATAAGCTGACTTACTTGTGAGAACCATATGTCGTAAATCGCTTTTGTCTTTGTATAAATCATATTTGCTAAACTATTATCTTCGCGCAGGCAGAAGATTCATCAATTCTCAGCAAAATGGTTACAAAAGAAGAAATAACAGAATGGTTTAAAAATCTTCAAAGCGATATATGCACAACGCTGGAAGAGGCCGATGGTAGCGGACAATTTATCCCTGATATTTGGGAACGTCCAGGCGGGGGCGGTGGTACTTCCCGAGTTATTAATAATGGCTCAGTTATAGAGAAGGGTGGAGTCAACTTTTCTGCCGTTCATGGTGAAACGCCTGCTAAAATTTTAACTGCCCTCAACTTAGAAGCCTCTGATTTCTATGCTACCGGCGTTTCAATTGTACTACACCCTCACAATCCCTTTGTCCCGATCATTCATATGAACGTTCGGTACTTTGAAATGAGTAACGGAATTTATTGGTTTGGCGGAGGTATTGACCTAACACCTCATTACGTAGATCAAGATGACGCCCAATACTTTCATACTACCCTCAAAGAAATTTGCGACCGTTTCGATTCATCTTACTATCCTAATTATAAAAAATGGGCTGATGACTACTTTTATATTAAACATCGTCAGGAAACCCGTGGTGTTGGCGGAATATTTTTTGACCGTCTAACTGCTCAAAAAGAAAAGCAAAAGTCTGATATATTCGCTTTTGTACAAGCAGTTGGGCAAGCATTCGCTCCTACTTACGCTTACTTCATGAACAAGAATAAGGATCTCCACTTTGATAATCAGCATAAACAGTGGCAGTACCTCCGACGGGGACGCTACGTAGAATTTAATCTAGTATTGGATAAGGGCACTAAGTTTGGGTTAGACACTAATGGACGCACTGAATCGATACTGATGAGTTTACCTCCTTTCGCCACTTGGCAGTACAACCATACCCCTCCTCCCGATAGCTTAGAAGCAAAAACACTCGTCTCACTAAAAAAAGATATTAATTGGATTAATTTATAGTTTTTTCATATTAAACTCGTAATAATCAGATTAAAGTTACATTAGCCAATGCTAGCTCCTTATAACTAAGTCACTATTTATATTCATTTTTGCGTATATGATAACAGTGATGAACACGAATGTAAATTGTATGAGAGGAATAAAGAACATGGCTATTGCGTGCGTTTTATGTCTATCTTATGCTTCGCCTTACTCAGTATTAGCATTTACTAGCTCAGATGATTTGGTTAGTAAAGGCCGTTTATATTTTGAGGAAGGATCGTATAAAGAAGCTATCATGGCGTTTAACCAAGCTATTGAAGCCAACCCTTCTAATGTTCAGGCGTACTATCTGCGAGGAAGAACCAAGATTGTTTTCGAAGACTATCATTAAGAATATTCTTTAAATCACCAGAAGACTTGA
>CAKZPJ010000467.1 GCA_937138955.1 uncultured Flammeovirgaceae bacterium
AAAGCCGATGGTGGAGTAGCCCCTTATACATTTCGCAGCAACGAAGAGGAAGAGCAAGCCACTGGAAATTTTTCGGAACTAACCGCCGGAAGTCATATCGTGACGGTAGAAGACGCTAACGGTTGTGAAGAAAGTTTGGTCGTTCAAGTAGATAACCAAGACGGAGTAAACACTACGGTAGCTGCGGTGGATGCCGCTTGCGGCTCAACCAACGGACGGATTGAGGTTACAGCGGAAGGGGGGGCAACTCCTTACCAGTTCCGTATCAACGAGCAAGCCTTTCAAAGTGCTAGTTCCTTTGCTAACCTGGCACCCGGAGAATACGAAGTAATAACCCGCGACGCTACTGGTTGCGAAAGTGTGCAGACCGTACAGCTATCGAGTGGGGTTGAATTTACCGCCGTAGAATCTATCGTGAAGACGAACTGTGCTATCTCTAATTGTCATGATGGCACAATCTCCCCCGATTTCCGCAGTACGGCAACGATTCAGCAGCGGGCCGCCCGCATTGAAGCCGGAACGGCCAGTAAATCAATGCCCCCAGCTTCTAGCGGACGGGAATTAACTGACCAGCAAATTCAGGATATTGCCTGCTGGGTAGGCGACGGTTCTGTTGCCAGTACCAATCCTTAACAATAATATTTAATACCAAATCCAAACATCATGAAAAAATTAAGTATCATTCTAGGCTTTGCCCTACTAACCAGCGGTTCGTTGTTAGCACAAAGCAAGTTTATTACCGAAACCGGCTATACCAAATTCTTTTCTAGCGCTCCCCTGGAAGATATTGAAGCCCACAACGATCAGGTGCAGAGCATCCTTGATTTTACCAAGCAAGAAGTGGTAGTCAGTATGGCTATGCAAGACTTTGAGTTTGATAAGTCGCTGATGCGGGAGCACTTTAATGAAAACTACGTAGAGTCCGAGAAGTATCCTAAAGCAATCTTTAAAGGTACGTTCACGGGTAGCGATACCATTGATCCTAGCCAGAACGGCGAGCACGAAGTAACGGTAACCGGCACTATCACCATTCACGGAGTGACCCAACCGGTTACTGCCTCGGGTACAATTTCGGTGAGTGGTTCTCAGGTGCAGGCAAAAACGAAGTTTATCATTCGGGTTGCCGATCACGATATAAAGATTCCTAAGATTGTGTTTCACAATATTGCCGAAGAGGTAGAAGTAACCGTGGATTTGAAGTATAACCCTTTAAGTAGCTAATCTAGGCGAATCAACTTATCCGGACTGCTTAGCGGTGGTTCGGAGAGGTTGTTTGATGCATACAATGGTCGGCTACTAGCTGACCACTGTATCTTCTTCTAAACCAAAAAACTATGAAAATGCGAACCATCTTTTTACTCAGTTGCCTGATTGTTTCCCTTAACACCTTTGCCCAAGATGATTTAATGGATTTGCTGGAAGCGAATACCGAGGAATCCACACAGTTTACCGAAGCTACTTTCAAAGGGAGTAGGCTGATTAACGGTCACACCGTAGAAACCCGTAAGCAGGGCGAACTGGAGTTTCTGATCTCCCACCGTTTCGGACGACTCAATTCGGGAGCTTACGAATTCTTTGGACTAGATGCTGCCAATGTTCGCCTAGGCCTGGAGTACGGAGTGGCCGACTTTATGACCTTAGGAGTAGGCCGTAACTCATTTGAGAAAACTTACGATGGTTTTACCAAAATCAGGTTGCTTCGCCAAAGTAGCGGAAAAAGGGTAATGCCAGTGTCAGTAGTTTCATTTTCCAGTGCGGCTATAAAAACATTGGCCGGATCTACCCCCGAGGAGTATCCGGATATTGCGGCCCGGATGTACTACACTCAACAGTTGCTCATTGCCCGGAAGTTTGGTTCGGCTCTTTCGCTACAAATTATGCCGACCTTCGTGCACCGCAACCGCATTCAGGAGCGGGAGGGCGAGAATGATATTTACGCATTGGGAGTGGGCGGACGCATAAAACTGACCCAACGGGTATCGCTCAACGGCGAATATTACTACCGCCTCAATGCTGAAGAGTACGCCGAGGATGATCTAAATCAATTATTTAACTCGCTGGCTATCGGCTTTGATATTGAGACGGGCGGTCACGTTTTTCAACTGCACCTGACCAACAGTCGGGCAATGATTGAGAAAGGCTTTATTGCCGAGACGAACGGTAATTTCTTCGCCGGAGACATTCACTTTGGCTTTAATGTTTCACGAGTATTTTGAAAA
>CAKZPJ010000468.1 GCA_937138955.1 uncultured Flammeovirgaceae bacterium
CAACTACTTCTCCGGTAATTTCGTGGCCTAACACTAGTCCCTCGGGGGCGGTGGTTCGCCCTCTAACCATGTGCTGGTCGCTACCGCAAATATTGGTAGAAACAATTTTGAGAATTACGCCGTGGTGGCATTGTCGGTTGCCGATCGCCAATTCGGGGAAGTCGATATTCTGTACTTCCACTACGCCGGGTTTAATGTAAGCTACGCCTCGGTTGTTCGCCATTTGTTAAATAGTTTAGGTTGTGTGTCCTATTAAGTTAACAAAAGAATTGTATTAAAAAAACTAGCAATAGAAGGTGCTTCTAAAACCATTTGAACAATGGATTATAACGGACAAAACCGCCAAATTCTATTTACTGAAGCGAGTATGCCCTATACGTAAACAGTAATTACCTGAGAAAAATTTTATACGACATCCCCGGACCTGTTCCGGGTTTTCCCCCTTAGAACGACGGAAGTCTCAGAACAGGTCTGGAATGTTGCAGCATCAGTTTATAGCATCAGAGGTATCAGATTGCCCGGCTGCTTGAAAGTAGCGCGCTTCTTTAATCGTTTTTTCTTGTTGACTTTCTGGATCTGGGTAGGTACGTTCGTGTACGTCAATTGATATTTCTTTACCGACCAGTTCTTGGGTGTCTACTTCTTGCTCTTCAATACCCACCGCTTGGAAAAATTCAGCCATAATTGGCTGACCCGGTTCGCTCAGATAAAAGCGGTTGTTGACAAATCCGTCTTTGTTCTCAAATCGACAGTTAAAAAAAGGAACACCCTTGTTTTCACTCTTACCTTCCGTTACTTCGGTAATGGTGGTAGTATGGCGCCCGTTCGCTAAAAATGGTTTTTCTTCTACTTGTACTTTCATAATTATATTGTTTAGTAGTAGAACCAGTAAAAATATTCTTTGTTTAAGTTTTTTATTCTTTATTAGAGAATAACTGATGAATCAAAAGAATGCTTTAATACATAGAATTTTGATGCATTAAAAAACTTTCTATATTTGTGCTATGAACTCTACCGAACTGCTAAAGGGCACACTGAATACAATTATCCTCAAATTGCTAGCCGACCACGGCAAAATGTATGGCTATGAAATCACACAGAAGGTGAAAGAGTTAACCGACGATAAAATTCTTATTAAGGAAGGCTCGCTTTATCCGGCTTTGCACAAGCTATTAAAGGATGGAATGGTAGAAGTAGAAACGGTAAATATTGGCAAGCGGGTGCGTAAATACTACGCGATTACCCAACAGGGGCAAACTAAAAAGCAGTTGCAGTTTGACGAACTCAAAGACTTCATGCAAACTATTCAACAACTAATTTTTCCCCAACCGAAGCAGTTGTCTGCCTATGCTAAAAGATGAGCAACTGGAACAGATTCGGCAAGATATTGAACGGAGCAATCTATCCATACCAATGGTAAAAGATGATTTGCTGGATCACTTTTGCTGTACGGTAGAAAGTAAAATGGGGGAGGGGCATACGTTTGAAAGTGCCTATCACTCAGCTTGGAAGAAGATTTGCCCTAATGGTCTGGATGAAATTCAAGAAGAAACTTTGTATCTGCTAAACGCACC
>CAKZPJ010000469.1 GCA_937138955.1 uncultured Flammeovirgaceae bacterium
ACCCAATAGTTGTCGTTCGCGGCTTTGTAAACTTTAATATGACAATTTTCGCGAGTACCACTGGTAGCCGGTGATTGACCGTAGACGTTACGTTCGCGGCCACACGAAAGAATAATTTCGGTTTCTCCATCACCATCAACATCCGCCACAATGGGGTATTCTCCCTGCGTTTGGGAGCTACAGAAAGACCCATCCAAGTAACCATTGATAATGCGTCCGCTAACACCATCAACAATATAAAGGTTAATCTCATCGCGGTAAATTACTTCCGATGCTCCGTCACCATCAAAGTCAAAAATCGTAGTACCGGTAAATCCAGATGATGATTCCCAAAACTGATCATGATTTTCCCACTCAACATTCAAGTTTTGATCAAGGGCATATAAACTAGAGCCTGACATGAAAGTGATCTCCAGTTCTGGATCGCCATCAATATTGGCAATATTTACCGTGCCTAAGCCACGTCGCCAAGTACAAAGTTCATTGGTATTATCACAACCACCTCCGCTGAGGTCTCTAAAATTTCCACGGTTCGCGGTAATAGTATTGCCCGGACGAGCCACTACGTACATTCTGACAGCACTGTTTTGTATATCCCAAAAGAATACCGAGGTAGGTCCATCTTGATTACCAGTGGTTCCCCCCATGATTACATCCAGAAAACCGTCGTTATTGAAATCTACTACGCTGGTAGTACTCCACGTTTGATTACCAAACCCAGAATGCTTTGGGTGATACCCACCCCCGCGGTAATCGGCAGGAAGGTTGGCGGCATCATCCATATTGGCTACCTCAGTTAGGTGCATACCGTCACCGTCATTTTCCAAATCAACGGAATAAATAATGTGACCCACCACTAATTCCAGGCCATCGCAGTCAGCGCAAAATGCATCAGGAAACATATTTACGGCAACGGGCGCCGCGTTTAGATCATTCCGCCAGCTGTTGGCCGAAGGGTAGGTGCCGGTACCATGACTACCCGCAATTAGTACAGTACCAGTTGTGGCATCTCTAATTTCATTTACTTGGTATAGTTCAGGAACTCCATCTAAGTTAAAGTCCGCAATGTTTGCAATTCTTCCGTCATTAAACCCGGTAGAATTTGCTGTCCAGTAATCAGTTAAATCGTGTTGGTAAGCCTTAATTCTATTATCCCCTCCTACGATAAATATCTCGCCAAATCCATCATCATCCACATCGGCCACTACTGGATACCCACGGGTTGAGGGGCCAAAGTCTCTTTGATTTTCAATAACTGATAAGTCGGAACCATCTAAAATGTAAATCATACCATTTTGCCCGTTGGTAGTAATCACTTCGGGGGTTCCATCATTGTCTACATCCGCAACCATCGGCATGCCCATAGCCGCGCTAGTCCGGTTGGCCGAGGAATCAGCCGCCTGAATACTGAATACATTACCTAAGGGAACGGATTCACAATCGGGTTGGGTCACAATATAGCTGTTGGGGTTGTCTGGGTCGGCTAGGCAGTCGCCATCGTAGTAATCAAAGAAGCCATCTCCATCATTATCAACCCCGTCGCCGCAGTCGTTTTCACAAAGTACCGAACCCCCGCAGTCATCCCGGTCCTGGCAGTCTATCAATCCGTCGCCATCATTATCCACTCCATCTCCGCAATTTGTTTCGGTGGTAGGTGCGGTGCAGTTACAGCTAGGCTCTTCACAGTCGGTTAAGCCATCACCATCGTTATCTACTCCGTCACTACAATTAAATAGGTTACCGTTACCATCATCACCTTCAAGTCTTTGAATTACGCAACGAGTACTACGGTAATCAGGGTGACTGGGATCAAAACAATTAGGATTAATTGTTTGGGCACTTATATGCTCGGATAGAGCAAGTAATGAGAAAGTTGCCAATAAGATATACCAATATTTCATAAGCTCTTCTTTGCAAAAAAAGACGTGCGACATTTTTGTCTTCTTTAGATTATTGTAAAGTACGGCATAATCTAATCTTGATTAAATGCAATTAAGTGAAATAACAAGCTGATGTATGAAATGGCATAATTTCGCGTAACGATGTATTTTATCTTGATTTAAAATAGTACACTGAAGAAGTATAATAGCGTTATTTAGACGTAGCATCTATTTTTTACGCTTAGCAGTAAAAAAAATATTTCTAGAAAAAATTCTGATAATAGCATTTTAAATCATTTTAATATTGCATTTTTTAAATTAAAACACTTTAAAATATTGTTTTGAAGTATATAAACACCAATGCGGGTGCATAATCTAGTTCAAGAATCTTTATCTTTGTTTAGATATGAAACTAGAGACTAAATATCTGTTTATTGCACTATTCTTGTTTTTGGCTCAAGCAGTTTATGCTCAACAGTTACAGGTAGGCCCAGTGGTGTCTACTGCTTTGGCTCGTCCTGTTTTTGATAATTCAAGTATTGCTCAAAATAATCGGGGAAGATGGGCAACCGGTGTAGGCGGAGGTGTTTCAGCTACCTTTATCGCAAATAGCTCCTTCGGCTTATCTACTGAGTGGCTATACCATTATCAGCAAAAGTCTATTGAGGGTAATGATGGACTATCTTACTTCAAAGAATCACATAACTTCATTGAAGCTCCAGTTCTATTTCAGTATTCTTATCCGGTGGGTTATTATAAACTGAATATTATGGCTGGACCAGTCGTTAATTACTGGCTTTCTGGAAGAGGTAGAGCTTTAGTACCAGAGCTAGTAGAAGGTGATTTGGAGAATGGGCTAACTTATACAATTGAGTATGATGGCGCGTTGGCGGATGACCAGTTTGTGGTTTCCGACCCAAATCGCTGGCAACTGGGTATCCAAGTAGGGGTAGGAGCTATGATTCCAATTCAATATAACTATCTGAAAGTTGATGCTCGATTTGAGTGGGGGCACACAAATATGGCGAAACCTAACTCTACCTATTCGCCCTTCGTATTCTATGATATGACTTTAGATCATACTTTTAATACATTCTCCCTCTCTTGTGCATACGTTTTCTCTTTTGACCTATTTGAAATGAGTCATAAAGGCAAGAGCACTAGCAAGCAGAAAGAGTAGCTATTTTATCGAATTTTAAGTGTTTTAAAGAAATCCTTCTTAAGAGAATATTCACTCAATTTAACTTTCCTAGCACACTCTGTTTAAGAAAGTCAATTTTCCATCCGCGCTTTTTTAAAAAAAATCCTCAAAAAGCTCAACCAAAGTTCCAAGCTATCGTTGGCATAGGGAAACTAAAGAAATTTTAAAAGTTTCCTTCGTTCAAAAGCTAAAGTATTGGAGAGCAAAGATCAAATAGCGAATGCAGCTGTACAACTTTTTTTAAAGTTTGGTACTCGCAGTGTCACGATGGACGACATAGCCAAACGCTTAGGAATCTCTAAAAAAACCATATACCAATACTTCAATGATAAAGATGAAGTAGTTGAACTAGCGACTCTACGTATTTTGGAGCGGGAAAAGAAATTGATAGAGAATCTTCAAGAGCGGTCTGAAAATGCGATCCACGAACTATATTTAATCACCAGATACATTAGGCAGCATATTGTAGAGATTAATCCATCTATCTTACTCGATATCCAAAAGTATCATCGTAGTGCTTGGAAAATCTACCAAAATTTCAAAGATTCGGTATTTCTACAAACAGTTGAAAGCTCTATTCGTAAAGGTATTGAAGAGGAATATTTCCGTGCCGATATAAATCCCAAAATATTGGCTAAGCTACGAATTCAACAGAACCACATTGCCTTTGATGATGAAATATTCCCCAAGAATGAGTTTGATTGGACCGAGGTTCAATTACAAATCTTTTACAATTTCTGTTACGGTCTTCTGACTCCCAAGGGAGTAGAACTTTTTGAAAATTACGCTAAAACCCTCACCACCCATGCTGCGAAAAATTAGTATTCTTGGAGTCTTGTTGTGGCTGCTTAATAGTTACAATGTATATTCCCAGACGAGCGATGTTGATATAGCTCAAGCTTTGACACTAGACGATTGTCTTACTTATGCATTTCAAAATAGCGAAACTATTAAAATTGCTGACCTAGAGAATAAAATTTCTCAAGCTGATGTAGGCATTACTAAAGCTCAGGGTTTACCTCAACTTAACGGTTCAATCAACTACAACAATAACTTCGCAATTCAGCGGCAGTTTCTTCCCGATTTTATTTCACCTTCGGTGTATCAGGTTTTATTGCAAGAACAACTGCTCGCTGATGGAACACAAATTCCTGAGCCAGGTATTTTTCCGGCAGCCTTTGGTGTAAGACACTCGAGCACGGCAGGGATTTCACTTTCTCAAATGCTGTTTGACGGTTCTTATTTTGTAGGCTTGCAAGCTGCTCGTACCTACACTGAACTGGCTCAAAAGAGTTTTGAACAAAATAAGGCGCAAATGGCCGAACAAGTAACGAAAGCCTATTACTCGGTTTTAGTCAATCGGGAACGGCAGGAATTGGTAGCTAGTAACTTTAATCGGTTGGATACGCTACTGAACGAGACAAAATTAATGTTCGAGAACGGATTTGTGGAAAAAATCGACGTTGATCGGCTTTTGGTTCAGTATAATAATGCGAAAACAGAAAGGCGCAACATTGAACGCTTAACCGAATTAAGCTACTATTTGCTGAAATTTCAAATGGGAATACCGGTTGAGCAACCGATAACCTTAGCCGACAATATTGCTGATATTGACTTTGATCCTGAAATAGCGGCTGAATCAGATTTTAAGTACGAGCAACGTCCTGAGTATGCTCAAGTATTGGTAAATCAGGAGCTGGTACAACTAGACTTGAAAAATAATCGCTTCCAGTATCTACCTAAGCTTACAGCTAACGCAGCTTTTGGCTATAACACCGGAGTAAATGAATTTAGTGAAATCGCGAATTTTGATGATTTGTGGTTCGAGTATGGCTTCTGGGGAGTTACCCTGGATATTCCTATTTTTGATGGTTTGCGGAAGCACCATACAATTCAGAAAAACAAAGTGCAGGCTCAACAAATTGAGCTACAGTCGCGCTTTTTGCGAAACCAGATTGATCTAGAAGTTGCCCAAGCTCGTGTAGCTTTACAGAATGGCGTAGAGGCACTACAGGTGCAACAGGAAAATCTGGGTCTGGCGCAAGAAGTTTTTCGTATTTCCAACATCAAATATCAAGAAGGAGTAGGGTCAAATCTTGAGGTGATAGAGGCTGATAATGCCCTTCAGACTTCCGAAACTAACTACTTCACTGCACTGTACGACGCACTTATTGCGAAAGTAGACTTGCAAAAAGCCTTAGGAATTTTAGTTCAACCATAAGAGCATGTTTGAGTTTTGTTTTTGTAAGCGAAAAGGAGCTATTTCGGGGACTGGCGAGTGTATTTTTCAAAGAATAGCCAAAGCTGTTTT
>CAKZPJ010000470.1 GCA_937138955.1 uncultured Flammeovirgaceae bacterium
TTTGCCTTTAGCACACTCCGGCTATTCAGTGCATTTTCACGGGTGTTTCGGGAGGTGGCTTCTACCAGAATATCTGCTTCAGGAATTTTGGCATTGCGTAAAATTCGCTGTAAAGAAAGTGCTTCAGGAATGCTATCTACTAGTAATTTTCCTGAGCCACCACTTAGCAAAATCTTCTCAATCTTACCCGCTCGGTATAGTTGAATAGCGTGCAGAATACGGTCGGCATCTCCCGTCACGTGGCTGCGGTCGCGCGGTTCTTTATCGGTGGTAATCCCTCCGAGCACTATTCCTACTGGGTACTGCGGTAGCGAAGCGATGGGTTGAGGCGGCACCTCCCAAGCTAATAATAGCAGGTTGCCCAAGAACTTATTAGTGAAAAGCAGCAACATTGAAAACCCAATGATAAAGAACAACTTGCGATACCGTTTCCAGACGATACACAGCAGAAATACTAGTACCACCAGCGTAACCGGCATTACTAAAAAGTATAGCGTTTTGGAGAGGATAAAGAACAAAGATGATATAGTGTTATCGTACTATGTGCTAAGGTTTTAGTGCCTCAAGTTCGTAATCAAAATAATAGGTAACATCTTAATACCGCGCGAAGGTCGCTATAACACTACAAAGTTAGAATTCTGCATTCTGCGGGGTACGGGGAAAAGGGATTACATCGCGAATATTCTGCATTCCGGTGATGAACATAATAAGCCGCTCAAAGCCAATACCGAAGCCACTGTGGGGAGCCGTACCGAATTTACGGGTTTCTAAGTACCACCACATTTCTTTTTCGGGAATATCCATTTCCGCCATACGTTGCTGTAATTTATCTAGCCGCTCCTCCCGTTGTGAACCACCGATGATTTCACCAATACCGGGGAATAATACATCCATCGCGGCCACTGTTTTATCATCTTCATTCTGCCGCATATAGAATGCTTTGATCTGTTTTGGATAGTTATACAGAATAACGGGTTTTTTAAAGTGCTTTTCTACTAAGAATCGCTCATGCTCCGATTGTAGGTCAACTCCCCACTCATCAATCAAAAACTGAAACTTCTTCTTCTTATTGGGCTTAGAGTTACGCAGAATCTCAATGGCCTCAGTGTAAGTAATTCGCTCGAAATCATTATCTACCACAAACTGCAAGCGCTCTAGTAGCGACATATCGCTGCGCTCCTCTTTTTTCTTGTTTTTTTCTTCGTCCAGCTGTCGCTGATTCAGAAAAGCCAAATCATCAGCGTAGTTATCCAAAGCGAAGCGAACTAAGTACTGTACAAACTCCTGCGCCAGACTCATATTATCGTCCAGATCGTAGAAAGCCATTTCCGGCTCAATCATCCAGAACTCAGCCAAGTGGCGAGAGGTATTAGAATTCTCTGCCCGAAAAGTGGGTCCGAAGGTGTATACATCGGACAATGCCAAGGCTCCTAATTCCGCCTCTAATTGCCCCGAAACGGTTAGGTTAGTTTCTTTTCCGAAGAAGTCTTGTCCATAATCTACCTCTCCCTCTTCCGTGAGTGGAGGATTCTTAGGGTCTAGTGTAGTTACCCGAAACATTTCTCCAGCTCCCTCGGCATCAGAGCCAGTAACAATGGGAGAATGCAGATTAAAGAACCCTCGTTCGTGAAAAAACTGGTGAATGGCGAACGTCATAGCGTGACGCAATCGAAATACTGCTCCAAAGGTAGCAGTACGCGGGCGCAGGTGGGCTATCTCTCGTAAGAACTCGAACGAGTGCTTTTTGGGCTGTAATGGATATTCTTCAGGATCAGCATCGCCCAAAATTTCAATACTCTCAGCGGGTAGTTCTACTGCTTGTCCCTGCCCCTGAGAGGCAGCCAATATGCCTGTTACAGCCAAGCAAGCTCCAGTATTAATTCGGCCTAAAATATCTTCAGCGATTTGCTCGGGGTCAGCTACTATCTGTAGATTACGAACTGTTGACCCATCGTTAAGAGCAATGAAATTTACATTTTTACTACCTCGCTTAGTACGCACCCACCCCTTTACTACTACTGATTTTCCTACTGCAGCCTCACCTTCTTTTAAAACCTGCTTGATTTTCCACCGTAAGTTTTGCATACTAAGACCAACGATTGATAAGTTGTAACTAAACGCTAAAACTACCCCGCTACTATGTTAGTTAATACCTTACGGATGTAGTAAAACTGGCTGTAAAGCAACGATAATTTGGTGTTTTTAACAAAGATTTGTGATAATATCATAAATTTGCGCCTCGCTCGGGGGCTTACTTTTTATTATGGATAAATAACATGCAAAAGCTCGGTTTAAACCAAACCCTCAGTCAACGGCTATCGCCGCAGCAGATACAGTTTATCAAGCTGCTCCAGATACCTACGGCCGAGTTGGAAGCCCGTATAGAACAGGAATTAGAAGTGAATCCGGCCTTAGAAGAAGGTCGGGACAACGAGGAAGAAGTGCCCGCCACGGCAGAAGATGATCTACACGATAGTGAGCAGGAAGACTATTCTGAAGAAATTAGCGTAGAGGACTATCTGGCTGAAGATGAGTTTAGTGGCTACAAAATGCAGGGTGATGGGTCTTACAACGATGAAGACGATAAAGACCTGCCCATGCCTACGGCGATTTCGCTGACTGAACAACTCATGACCCAACTTAATTTTCTTCGCCTCGATGAGCGACGTCAGCAAATTGGTTTGCAGCTTATTGGTAGTATTGAGAGCGATGGTTACATTCGCCGCGACTTGGAAGCAATTGTTAACGATTTGGCCTTTTCCCTCAACATTGATACCAATGAGGAAGAACTGGAAGAGATACTAAGTAAGATTCAGCAGTTTGATCCACCGGGTATTGGGGCTCGCGATCTTCAGGAGTGTTTATTACTTCAGCTGGAGCGTAAACCCGAACATGATCGCTATACCCGAGTAGCGATTGACATTATAGAAAATAATTTCAAGGAGTTTACCAAAAAGCACTTTGATAAAATCTGTCGGAAACTAGGGGTAGATGAAAATACCCTCCGGGAAGGAATCAATATCATCACTAAACTGAATCCCAAGCCAGGCGGAGTAGATACCGGCTTGGCTTCTCGCACTCAGTACATTGTGCCGGATTATATTCTGACCAATGATAACGGCAAGCTAGAACTAACGCTAAATTCTAAAAATGCTCCGGAGCTAAAGGTGAGCCGCTCATACTCTACCATGCTACAAGCTTATGATAAGAGCAATAAAAAAGATAAGAAGCTGAAGGAAGAAGTCTCTTTTGTAAAGCAGAAACTTGATTCGGCCAAGTGGTTTATTGATGCCATTAAACAGCGTCAGAACACTCTGCTCAACACCATGGAAACGATTGTAAAATATCAGTACGATTTCTTCCTTACTGGCGATGAAAGCAACCTCCGTCCGATGATTCTAAAGGATATTGCCAATGAAATTGGTATGGATATTTCTACCGTCTCAAGGGTGGCCAATAGCAAATCGGTGCAGACTGAATATGGTACCTTTGCGTTGAAATACTTCTTTTCCGAAGGTATTGCTACCGACTCAGGAGAAGATGTGAGCAGCCGAGAAGTGAAAAATTATTTAAAAGAACTAGTTGATAACGAAGATAAACGTAAGCCGCTGTCTGATGATAAACTAGAAAAACTGCTTAAAGATAAAGGTTATAATATTGCCCGACGAACAGTGGCCAAGTATCGGGAACAACTGCAAATTCCGGTGGCCCGGCTAAGAAAAGAACTTTAATGGTACGAAAACTGGCGGTTTTAGGCTCGGTGCTCATGCACCCATTATTGATGCCTACGTACCTCTTTGCCCTACTTTTTTACTACGCTCCTATTATCGTTCGACCAGGTGTGTCTAACGCCGACTATCTGCTACTGGCTATTTTCCTTACTACTTTTCTGATTCCGCTAGTATACGTCACAGTATCCCGCTTTTTAGTTATCCGCAAAAATTACTTGGCCGTTATCTCCATGCCTACTCGGCAGGAACGAGTGCTCCCCTTCTTCTTTATCAGCGTCTTCTACATGATTGTGACGTTCCTGTTTGTTTATAAGTTTAACGCTAGTCCTGTTCTGAGCATTTTATTAGCAGCTTTTACGGTAATTATCATCGTAGCCAGTGTAACTACACTGTTTATTAAAGTGAGTGCCTACAGTGCCAGTAGCTGCGGATTGATTGGCTTTATTATCGGATTAGGGTCTGAATACCCTCAAGCCTTTTTGGTTACACCCTTAGTAATTACCTTGCTCATCAGCGGCTTAGTAATGTCATCCCGACTTTACATTGGTTCTCATAAACCAAAAGATGTTTTAGTAGGTAGTGTTATTGGGTTGACAATTAGTTTGGTTTCGGTGTGG
>CAKZPJ010000471.1 GCA_937138955.1 uncultured Flammeovirgaceae bacterium
TGCTACTAATGCACAATTTGATACTGATAACAAACGCTTAACACCATTTGCTATGGAAAGATACTTATCAGAAACCAGTTTCCGCCAACAGAAAATAGAACCCTTAGGGGGATGGCACGCTAGTATGGCTCAGATGCTCGGCTTATGGCTAAAAAGAGGGCCTATGACTGCTCTAAACAGAAAAATTCTAACCCTTATATTCTTCCCGTTTTATAAGTCTCTTCTCAAAAGAGATCAGAAGAATATTCATTCTGACCGGATGATAACCGGAATAAGCGGATACGCTATAAAGTAATGGTACAACTATTATTTTGTATAATGGCATAGTTTATTGGGGGCGAGATGAAAATATTACAATAGCTATGAAACGATACCACAAATAGTGGCTTAACAAAACAATAAGTCATGTTTGATCAGATAAAAAGGAAATTATACAACCGTTTACAATTAAAAGTATTTCAGGGCAATGAAGTATACTGTCCTTGTTGCAACGGTCACTTTATAACTTTTCTTCCGGGAGGTGCTACCCGACGTCGGCCTCACGCAAAATGCCCTCAATGCGGTGCTTTGGAACGCCATCGTTTACTATGGTACTTTATTACCGAAAAAACGAAGCTTCTAAGCCAGCCTGGCCGTTTGTTACACATTGCTCCAGAAGAGTTGTTCTTTAAAAAGTTTGCATCGAACACTAATATAGAGTACGTACCTGGTGCTAAATTTGGTGAGGGGTATTACGACACGTATCCAGCAGGAACACAGGATATGGATATTACTAATCTTACCCTTGGCGATAACTCTTTTGATAGTATTATTTGCTCTCATGTACTAGAGCATATTCCAGACGACCGAAAAGCTATGCAAGAGTTGTACCGAGTTCTTAAACCTAGCGGATGGGCGATACTTCAAGTCCCTCTAGATACTAGCCTAAAACACACGTATGAAGATTTTAGTATCACTGATCCGCATGAGCGCGAAAAAGCTTTTGGGCAGTACGATCACGTACGTCAGTATGGGAAAGACTATGAAACCCGATTACGAGATAGTGGTTTTACAGTAAAGCGTAATTCCTTTGCTTATAATCTACCTCACGAAGATAGGTTTCGTTTGGGTATTATTCCTGAAGACATTTTTTATTGTACCAAACAGTAGAGTTCAGGTACAATACCTTCATCAGTTTACTATTTGTATGTGAGCCATATGGATCATCGAGTAGCTATCATCACTAACTATAAAGGAGACTACTCCGAGACATTTATACAAGCGCATATTGACCGCCTGGCTGATCTTGTAATCTACTCCCATCAGTTTCCGAAAAATGCAGAAGAGATGTACCCGGTCAATGACCGTATGCGAAAGTCAGATTACCAAATCAATCATATCAAGCGCTGGTTTAGAACCAAGATTATAAATCGTTGGGAGCGCACAAAGGTGGTTCGCTTACTAAAAGAAAACAACATTCAAGTGGTATTAGCTGAATATGGCACAGTAGCAGCTAAGGCATTTCCACTTATTAAAACATTAGGCATCCCTATGGTGGTGCATTTTCACGGTTCAGACGCCTATAAACACAAGCATCTTCAGCGATACAGAACGGTCTATCAATCAATGTTTAGTTATGCTCAGGCTATTGTTGCGGTATCGGTAGACATGCAGCAGCAGTTGATTCACTTAGGTGCCTCACCCAAGAAAGTACATCACAATGTATATGGGATAGATCTGAGCAAATTTACTACTACCATGAATCAGTACGACTCTCAGCGAATTCTAATGGTTGGTAGATTTGTGGAGAAGAAAGCGCCATATTTATGCCTATTGGCATTCCAGCGAGTACTGGATCAGTTTCCGAAAGCCAAACTCATAATAATTGGCGATGGTGAGCTACTCGACATTTGCCAACGGATTGCTACTGCTCTAAAGATAACTGATAACGCAGAGTTTTTAGGTGCTATGCCTCATCAGGCTGTCAAAGAAGAGATGCAGAAGGCTTGTTTCTTCATTCAGCATTCAGTAGTTGCCCCTTCTGGCGACTCCGAAGGAACCCCCAATACCATTCTAGAAGCGGGGGCTATGGGTCTACCAATAGTAAGCACTAAACATGCAGGTATTAAAGATGTAGTGCTGCACGGTGAAACCGGATTCTTGGTAGAAGAAGGTGATATGATGGGCATGGCAGACTATATAAGTAAGTTACTATCCGATACCCAGTTGATCGCTAAATTGGGACAACAAGGGCGAGAGCGCATGCTTGCACATTATAGTATGGAGAAAAGTATTAATCGATTGAGGGAGATATTGCAGATAGCAAGTAAAGGTAAAGATTAGAACCCTGTGAACACTCCTAAAGTATCTATCATTATCCCTCTATACAATCGCCAAGCACTTGTGCCAGAAACCCTAGAGTCTATACAAAAACAAAGGTACCCCAACTGGGAAGCAATAATAGTGGATGATGGCTCTTCTGATCAATCGTATCAGGTCGTAGAAGAGTGGGTGAAGAAAGACGAACGGTTTCGCCTTTTTCGTAGAAACCGGGAACCAAAGGGGGCACCCACTTGCCGAAACATCGGATTGGAAAAATCTACCGGGGAATTAATTATCTATCTAGATTCTGATGATTTGTTAGCCGAACACTGTTTACAGCAAAGAGTGTCAGCGTTTCAGCAGCACGCAAATTACGATTTCTTAGTTTTTCCCGTACAGTTTTTTAATAATCAACCTGGTGATAGTTCAGAGGTCTGGTTATACGAAACCCAAGAAGATGGGCTTTCGGCCTTTCTGCTAAAGGCACAATGGGGCACCACCAGCACTATCTGGAAAAAAGAAGTTCTGGTTCAACTGGATGGCTTCGATGAGCGATTGGTAAAATTACAGGACAGTGACTTACATCGACGGGCGCTGTTATATGGGCTGGATTACAAAGTCTTTCCTAACGTGGTAGACGCATATCATCGTCAGGATGTTAAGCATGATAGTATTAGCGGGCAGAAAGCCAACCTACGCGCTGTGCGTTCTAATGAATACGCATTCTTTAAACTTCATGGTTTGCTTCGGAGAGAAGGTAAAGTAAATACACTACGTAAGGAGGTTTTAGCGGGTCACCTTCTATCGGTAGTGCGGGACTACATCTTATTAGATCGCAAACAGGAAGCGTTTAACGTTTGGGAAAAAGCCTACGAAGAAGATATAGTAAGTAGAAAACAATATCGATTAACTCGATGGTATATTGAATATCATATGATGGCTTCTGAGAAGCCTAGTAAGCTCGTTCGTTTTATCTTTCGCCGCTTGCTACCAAAATACCTATTATGGCACGTGTAGACCGCACAAAACCTAAAATTACTATTGCTTCTTCGTTATCACTTCCATTTAAATCTGGAAGTGGCTTAAATGCCTTACGGCTAGCAGTTACGCTAGTGAACAAAGGGTACGATGTAAATCACTTTACTTACGACTGGGGGGGCAAATATCCGCGGCACCAGTGGCATCAGGGAGTCCATATTCTACGGTCTACTTTTTTCTGGGCTTCTTATGGTGAGAGTAAGTTAAAACTCTACTTATCAATACCTTTTATTGTTTTATACTATATAAAGGCAATATATTCTTCTACCCTGGTCATTCTATTTGGCCCAATGGGTTCATTTCGCATACTGTCGCTTTGTATAATAATAGCCAAAGTGTTTCGGAAGAAAGTAGTCTATCGTTCTACAATGTTAGGGGGCGATGACATTTCTCAGCTGATTAAAGATTTTCCTAGCCTAAGCACCAAAAAAATACTTAATGCCCTGGATGGCTACTGGTCGTTAAGCCCGGCATTTACGCAATCATTTCTACGGCATATACACTCACCGGAAAAGGTATTAGAATCATTTCAGGGGGTAGATACTCAGCAGTTTTTCCCAGTTTCAGACCAAAGAAGAAATACATTAAGAGAAAAATATAAACTTCCATTAGACGTCCCGGTAATTGTTTCAGTAGGCTACGTAAAAAAGCGTAAAGGGTACGGCCAGATGTTTGAAGTGTTGTCTGATATTCAAGCTCCGTTTCTATATATTGTAGTAGGACAGTATCAGGCAGATCAGTATGCCTCTACGAAACAAGACCGTAGGGAGATGGAACAGCTTTATCAACAAGGGCTGACCAAACTGAATAAGAAAGTACAGTTTCTTGGGGAGCAAGATAATGTGTCAGAATGGCTTCAACTTAGCGAGATATTCCTATTAAATTCGCGGCAAGAAGGCGTTCCGAATGTCTTGTTAGAAGCGATGGCTTGTGGTTTAGCAATAGCTACTCGACCTATTCCCGGAGTAGATAAGATATTGACGATGCATACTCAGAACGCTGAAGTTTT
>CAKZPJ010000472.1 GCA_937138955.1 uncultured Flammeovirgaceae bacterium
GAAAGCACTATCAATCTTGAGCAGAGTTTGATTTGTTGTGAGCACACTGGTATCTACAGCCAGCATATTCTAGCGTTAGCCACAGAAAATAATCTCACTCTTTGGTTGGAATCTTCCTTGAGAATCAAACGATCCTTAGGATTACAACGGGGCAAAAGCGATAAGATAGATGCCATTAGGATCAGCGAATATGCTTTCCGCTACGCTGACCAGGCTACTGTTTGGCAGCCCGAGCGGCAAATTATTCTCAAACTACGTCAATTGGTAGGGCTGAGAAAAAGACTCCTCAACGCCAAGAATGCATTGAAAGCCCCTCTGAATGAAGTCGCCGCTTTCCAAGATAAGAAGCTTCAAAAGGAAATGGAAAACCTTAATAGAAAGCCTATTGAGGCGTTGGAAAAGCAAATTATTAACGTAGAGAAGAAGATCAAGACGCTTATCAGAGAAGACGATTCTCTCAAGCATCTCTTTGATCTAGCCACTTCGGTAGACGGGGTTGGCGAAGTTGTCTTCTGCGAAATGGTCATTGCTACCAACGAGTTTAGGTTGTTTAGCTGTCCCAGGAAGTTCGCTTGTTATTCTGGGGTAGTACCCTTTGAACATACCTCTGGAACTAGTATCCGGGGTGGTACTCGGGTAAGCCACTTGGCTAACAAACAAATGAAGAAACTACTGCATATGGCGGCTTTGTCCGTCGTGTCGGGAAAAGGCGAAATGGCTGATTACTACCACCGGAAAGTAGAACAGGGAAAAAATAAAATGCTGGTAATAAACGCGGTACGCAATAAGATCATTCATCGGGTTTTCGCTTGCATCCGCGACAACCGAAAATATGAAAAAAACTATACGCCAACGCTTGCATAAACCATAGAAATCGCGGTGATCAAAAGCATCGGGTCTCTAAAGATTCGTGCCCCTTTTCGGTCATAGAAGCAGACTCTTACCACTGAATAGGTTTCTTCCGCTAGGCTGAGGGTACCACATTCAAAGACACCCTTAGCATGTTGAAAGACTCTTTTTTTGAAAGTCACCTTATCGTAGTGCCTCTCAAAGCCTTCAAAGAGTACTTGTTCTTTGAGTTTGACTGCTCGCTGTTTGCCATCCTGGTTTATTGTCCATTCGTTGGCATTACGGCTCACCTTTGCTCGGGTGACAAATAGATCATCCTGTTCTTGAAAGAACTTAAAGACCTGTTGGTCGTCAAACTCCCGGTCCAAAATATGCATCCGCACGGCTTCGGGATTGGCCTGATGGATTGCCTTATCGATACTCTGGATATGCTCACAGAGAATATCTTTGAGATTATAGGCTGTGCCTGCCTGCTAGTGGGCAGCAATCTGAGCCCGGCGCTCAGCATCTCTGATCTGGCCCCTCTGATAGTCTTTGGCTTCTTCTACACCTACGAAGGCTTCTTGCCCAGTGCTATACGGACTACTCGACAACAGGCGCAGAGAGGCCCCTCTCAAATCTACGGCGATACTGTTGAAGGTCCGATAACCGTTCACCAACTTGCCTTCTAGAGACTTAACCGTGCCTAAATCCTCAAGCTTCTCACTGTGGGGCTTACGAATATCGCTAGGATCGTGCAGGATTACCGCATAGTCCTTATCTTGAAAGTACTCGCTACTGCTGGCCAATAGGCTTACATTGAGCTTTTCTACATCTACGACGTTCTTGAGACTATCGTCTAGCATGCGGTGATAGCGGTTGTACTCATTCTCATTCTTGGCAAGCGTCCACAGATTACAATTGCGCTCTGCGCTGAGCTTATTGATCAACGCATCAGCGTTTTTTTTACCTGACTTTGACTCAACTGCTTGGTAAGCACCTGACTATATTATTGCAATGTCTTCATCTTACTTCTTCGCTTTAAATTATTCCTCTTCTTCTTAACTTACTGAAATCTGTTGAGTTTTCAGTTAAAACATAAAAATTCAGCTCTGTGTTTACCCGAAAGGTTTTCGCTAATTTACACGCTATATTTCATATACCAACCACTATCTCTCATTTGAAAAGAGGCATGAAGGAGAATCTATTCTGATAATTTCTTATAAGGCTACTTGGTCTTGATTCTCGGTAAAAAGTTATCAGAATGTTGTCTATCGGATCAAGTTCTATCCGCCTAGTAAATATCATGGAGGCGGAACACCTTTCGTGATAGAAATTGGACAATATGATTTTAAAGAATGGATAGAAGTCCATCAAGGGTTTAAATTGGAGATTAGAGCTATGCTAGTTGAAAAAAAGATAAGATATTATTCAAGTCGTGCATTTTCAATATGAATACTGACGCTTATTTAAACCGCATTGGCTACGTAGGCTCCCAAGAGCCTACATTAGCTACGCTAAAAGCCCTACAACGAGCGCACTTACTGCACGTTCCCTTCGAGAATCTAGATATTCATCGGCAGCAGGAAATTCATATTGATGTGAAGCAATCTTATGACAAGATTGTCCGGCAAAAGCGCGGTGGCTTCTGCTTTGAGGTGAACGGTTTGTTCAATGAGCTACTTCAAAACTTAGGTTTCTCTACCCATTTCATCACCTGTAGCGTATTTTCCCAACCGAAGCAGCGGTATACGCCTTACTTCGGTCACGTGGCTATCATAGCGCATCTGGAGGAAGACTGGTTAGTCGACGTGGGCTTTGGCACTAACTTTTCTGAGCCGCTACGTCTGAACACGGAAGATTACCAGCTGCGAGATAGTACGTATTATCAATTGGTGAAGCTCAATAAAGTAGAAACACTGTTGCACCGAACTACTGATCGGCAGGAGCATATCAAAATGTACAAATTTAAACCTGAACCGCAGCCGCTCACTAGGTTTACTGAAATGTGTCATTATCACCAAACTTCTCCCGAATCGCTTTTCACTAAAGGTAAGCTCTGCTCACTGCTGACTCCCAACGGGCGGATTACACTAACTGATAAAGCTTTTATTGAGACAGTGAGTGGTAAGAAAACAGAAACTTCAATTGAAAGTACTCAAGAATTTGATCAGAAATTGCGTGAGTATTTCGGTATCGAACTATAAGCTGTAACAGCATTTGTTTTGCGCTTATCAGTGACCCTATTTGGGTGTTTTCCTCCTTTCTCTTTACCTTTAGCCCAGAAATTATAGAGACAGTAGCTCACCGCCTAACTATGGAAGAAAATCTTAAAAAAGTTGCTCTGCACAATACTCATGTAGAACTGGGGGCGAAAATGGTGCCTTTCGCTGGTTACCAGATGCCGCTTCGCTACAGTTCGGATATAGAAGAACATCTAGCTGTTCGTAAGGGTGTGGGGGTGTTCGACGTATCGCATATGGGCGAGTTTTTCATTCGTGGCCCAAAAGCCCTGGACTTAGTTCAGCGCGTAACCAGTAATGATGCTACTAAATTGTTCGACGGCAAAGCGCAGTATAGTTATCTGCCTAACGAAGACGGCGGAGTAGTTGATGATTTACTAATTTATCGACTTGGCGAAGAAGAGTATATGTTGGTGGTCAATGCTTCTAATATCGAAAAAGACTGGAAGTGGATTGAGCACTATAATACCGAGCAAGTGAAGATGGAAAATGCTTCCGACCGAATCTCGTTATTCGCCGTGCAAGGGCCCAAAGCAACTGACACTTTACAATCCATCACCGATGTGAGCTTATCGGAGATGAAATTTTACACCTTCCAGCAAGGAAGCATCGGAGGGGTAGATGATGTAATTATCTCCGCTACTGGCTACACTGGGGCAGGTGGGTTCGAACTCTACGTAGCGAACAATCAAGCTGAAACACTCTGGAGCGCGATCTTTGAAGCGGGTAAGCCCTTTGATATCAAGCCTATTGGTTTAGGCGCGCGCGACACGCTGCGATTGGAAATGGGTTACTGTCTCTACGGCAACGATATTGATGATGCTACCTGCCCCATTGAAGCCGGGTTGGGGTGGGTTACCAAGTTCAATAAAGAGTTTACCAACTCGGTATTTCTCCGGGGAAGAAAAGAGTCAGGCGGCGAGAACAAACTTGTTGGCTTGGCAATGGTAGATCGGGGTATTCCTCGGGCAGGTTATGAGCTATTTAATGAGCAAGAAGAAAAAATTGGAAGAGTTACCTCAGGGGCGCAGTCCCCTTCTTTGCAGAAAGGTATTGGTTTAGGGTACGTAGAAAAGCCTTACGCCAAACCTGGCAGTACCATTTATGTAGGCGTTCGCAACCGTCGCTTGAAAGCCGAAATTATGAAACCACCTTTTGTTACTCCAACCACCAATTGATATGAAAACCATAGAAGTTTGCCTCACCCCTGAATTATTACGCCAGCATTCCATTGTAGAAAAAGTGGCGGTCGTTGTCGATGTACTACGAGCTTCCT
>CAKZPJ010000473.1 GCA_937138955.1 uncultured Flammeovirgaceae bacterium
CGCATCCGCTACGTAGCCACTCACAGTGTAAGTTTGGGCGAAGGATGAAGAGTTGATAAGCAGTAGGAAGCTTAAAACAACAAGCAAACAAGCACCGTCACTATTCCACAGCGACTGCGAAGAAGCGAAGCATGAGCGACGTGGCAGTCTTCTGCATTTAAGCACAAATGCTACTGTGTGTGAGATCGCTTCGCAGAGCCTCGCGATGACGTTCATAGGGGTTGAGAATTAAAAAATCCGAAGTCCTACCGACAGTTGTACACTGCGGTTGTAGGTAGAGCCGGAAACTAAGAATGGTTCCGGTTGCCCTCCGGGTTCCGTAATCGCCATAATCGTGTAGTCATCCGTAATATCCCGTAGTCCGAGATTGTAACGAAGGTTCACTGACCACCGATCAGACAGGGCGTAGCCTATTCCAAGATTCAGAGCTACATCAAAGTCGCGGTACGAGGATAATAGCTCATCGAAGGATGTAGATGATTGAGTAAACAAATTAAACATTCCAATTTCCGAGCTTGAACCCAGTAAATATCCCAATTCAGGCCCCAGCTCTACCGTGAGCCTATCTAGTACGTGGTACTGAAGCATAATAGGTACATTCACGTAACGAAGGTTAAAATATAATCGGTCGCCTACTCTCCCACCTGGAATTTCTGGACGTCCGGTTCTAAAACCCTTATTACTGTACAGTACTTCGGGTTGAATACTAAACTTATCGGTGAGAGGTATTGATACAAATAGTCCCCCTAAATAAGTAGGTTTTACAAAATCACTTTCGCCTAGACCAATACTCTCATAGGCATGGCCACTTAATGCCCCCCCAGCCTTTAGACCAATAGATACTTGAGCTACTAAGCTGAAACTCACCAGCAAGCTAAATAAAAAAATACACGCTAACTTCTTCATAATAGGTTGATTAAATGAGTTATTCACAGGGAAACTCTTCTACTGGAATACTTATCGAGTTATAAGCAGCAAAGATGCCGGTGCCGTTTTCTATATTGGAATGTATTTGAATAGGCTCAAAAAAGAGGTTAGGTTCATAAAAGTCTTGATTGAGAAAATAAGTAAAACTTGATTTTAAATAGCGATCATAGTTCTGACTAGCATTAGTAATATGAATGATTACTTCCTGATCTTCAGTAAATGTAGCTACTTTCCCAAATCTAAAGTAGTTATCAGTAAAGCCTATTGTTTGTTCAACAACAGATCCATTAAAACTCTTATCTTCTAGTCTTAAATAATACCGATATCCATTTCTTCCATAAGTATGATCGAGTATGGCATTAAAATCGTCAGCAATGGCCGAAGTAGATAACAAATAGAATACTGGTATATTTTCTGTCTGGGTAGAATCATATTTCAGTCTGCCTAGTCGCTTGTAGTCGCTAAGAACTACATGAAACCAGTATGCATTATTCTTTTTAGCTACATCAGAGAGGTAAACAATTATATCAATATAATTACCTCCAAGAAGAGTAAGAAACTCATCATAGCAAACATTCACACTAGGGGATAGTGGCACCTGCTCAGATGCGGTAAGTACTGGGTATCCTGGAACTATTACATTAATTTTGTATTCGCTTCCTGGCTTAGGGTACCTCTCTAACTCATAAGTACCGTTCCCCCCGTACGCGAAGGTATCTAATAAGTTATTATTTTCATACAGAAGCATAGTAGCATTGCTTACAGTTACAAAGCGATTATTGGTATCAGTGGCCGGAAGAGAAGTCGTAATGCGAGCTTTAATGATACTATCAGGATGCAATATGCAATTTAAAACAAGGTTAGAAGACGTAGCGGGAAAGGGAAGTTCAACAACTTCTGTACAAGACCATAGCCCAAAAATAAGTATGATAAACACTATATTTCGCATGATTGAAAAACGAAATATTTGCATTACAAGTCGTGAAGCTATCATAAACTATCAATAGTTTCTTTACGAAGAGTAGCACCAACCGATGAGTTAGTGCTACTTTGATTCTAAACTATACAATAGTCGAGTTATTGTCTAGTGGATAATATCATTCATAGTGTACAAGTGGATGAATTCCTGCCTACAAATGTAATATCTCCCTCTACTCTAGGTTCTTGTGCCCCGCTGAACCATTGCGAAGACTGCCAATAAGGAATGTATAAACTTTTCACATTATCACCACCACTAGTGACTGTAAAATTATCATCTTGAATATCCACTATATTAACAAGGAAAATATCAAGATCATCTACTTCAATTCTTAGTTCTGATGTCAATTTACCACTCCATCCAAATGGCCAGCCGCGATCAATTTCATTTTTTGCTGATAAGTCACAGTATGGTTGGTAGGCGTTACGTCCAGGAAACCCAAGGCTTCCAGTAAGGTCTAATCTTACCCGAGAACCTACAATTACAGAGCCTAGTACACGTTGGTTCATACCACTAGTAAATCCTTCACAACTAGCATTCCCGGTAAATCGAGCATTATCACCTAACATAATCTCTCTTTCCTCAAATTCTATTTTCACGATATCTTCTTCTACGCTACTCTGCTCAAGAGAAGAAAGCCTATTAAGTTTTCGTTCATCGCCATCTAAAATTATATAGATATTATCTTTCTGATACGTAAACAGGGATTCACCAATTTTTAGAAGTCCTAGAGAATTAACGTATTTTCGGTCATCAAACTCAATGAATCTATTTAAACTTTTCTGAATAAAAGAGAATAAGATGCGCATCGCAAGTTG
>CAKZPJ010000474.1 GCA_937138955.1 uncultured Flammeovirgaceae bacterium
TTATCGCGGAAATCATATTTTACACTTCCGAAGTAGGAGGCGAAGTTGATACCGTTGGACTTAAACCCACCACCAGGATTTCCCTCTACGGTAGAGAGCGTGATAAAGTCAGGATTTTCAGAGAACGGATTAATTCCTGAGCCGCCGAAGCCATTAGCAAAGCCTTGCTTGAGAGCTTCCTGTCCTAATAGTATATCGAAGCCGTGGTCTCCAAATTCTTTTTGATAATTCAAAGTGTTGGTAAATACCCAGGATAATCCGTAGTTGCTACTACGACCGTAACCGAAGGCGGAATTATTCTCCGAGTTTTCGTACTGGCGACGGGTGTAGTTCTCTGAGTTGACTACGTTGAACTGCCCACCAAAACTAGTGCGGAATACTAAATCTTCAATAGGTTCAAATTCCAGATATACGTTTCCGAAACCACCCGCTAAGAAGTTACTATTATTCCGTTGCCCATCCAGGTTGGCTACTGGGTTGCGAGGGTTATTGAACCCAGGGGCTGCGGTGCCGGCATAACCGCCAAATTCGTCGTAAACTGGAATGATCGGTGACATTCTGCGAGTATCTAAAATAAGATTTTCGTCATCAGCTGAACCAGCTCCACCTTGTCCTCCTAATAAAATATTTACACTACGGTAAGTGGCTTGAATATTCTCTCCTACCCGAATTTTGTCGGTAATATCAAATTCCGAGTTGGCTCGGAAGGTATAGCGCTTAAATATCTGGTGTTTAAATATTCCTTCCTGTTCCTGCATATTCAAACCGATATAAAACCGGTTGTTTTCTCCACCTCCGGATAGACCCAAATTATGGCGGTGCAGAATGCCCGGTCGGGTAATCGCATCGTACCAATCGGTTCCGGCTCGGTTAGCGCGCACAACTTGATAGATTGAACCCAGTGCAGGGTCAACATTATACAATGCCGCTTGCTCATCCAGGTTTACCGAACCTACAACTCCGGCATTAGGACCTACTAATAAATAGTCAGGAATAATTGGCTGGCTACCGGTACCATACTGCGGATGCGTAAAATTGGGGGTTTCCCCTCGGTTATTCGCTCCGTTACGGATAGCGTTCCAAGTCCAAGTGGCCTGACCTTCCGGGCTTAGAGTCCCTGGTCCTTGACCAGGATCAGTTACCCCAACTTCTCCATTGTAAGTTACTTTTAGCGGCTGGTTTCTACCTCCTTTCTTGGTGGTATAGACAATAACTCCACCCGCTGCACGGGCACCGTAAATAGAAGCACTGGTTGCATCTTTCAGAACTGTAGTAGACTCAATATCGCCAGGAGCCAGAAATTCAGTATCCAGAGTAGGTACCCCATCTACTATATATAGAGGTGCATTACCACCTAAGGCCCCAAAACCTCGCACCCGTACAATACTGCTGGTACCGGGCTGCCCGTTAGTAATTACAGTTACTCCTGATACTCGACCTTGTAATTGCTGCTCCACGTTACCCGAGGGGATAACTTGTAGATCTTCCGCATCTACCGTGGCTACCGACCCCGTGGTCTCCCGACGGGAATCTACGGAGTATCCCGTTACTACAATCTCCGATAGAGATTGTACGTCAGGAAGCATTACTAAATCAATGGTGCTTTGATTGCCTACGGTTACTTCTTCAGCAGCAAATCCTATAGACGTAAATACCAGTACAGCATCGTTACTCGGGACACTTAGCCGGTACTCACCGTTCATATCGGTAACTGTACCCTGAGTTGTACCTTTGATAAGGACGTTTACCCCCGGTAGGGTTTCATCATTTTCACCGTCGGTTACAGTTCCCGAAACGGTTTTTTCTTGCGCGTACCCACCTACACTAAGCATTAAGCTTAGTAAGAATAAGCACATGCTTTTAGCATGCGTAGAAATTCTCATACTTGTTTAGTTTACGTTAAAGTTTGATAAAAAATTTGAACATAATCGATATTAGAAAAATCATAGATCTCAATGAAGTTGAGCGACTTCACTGCTATTTTCATAGATTTGACCCTAAATCTATGTAATATTTTGCTATGATGTAAATTAATTGGGTAAAATAACAAATTTTTCCATTCAAGTTCAATTAATCGCCACCTGCAATGAGAATATTTGGGGTTTATATTCTGTAGGCGACAAAACTAGAGAATTATTGCATTCGCTACCTTAGCAAACTGCGAAGTACATTAGGTGGTATTCTGTTTGATTACATTTAGATTGAGCGGTGAACAAGGTTATTTTTTGCAATATTATGATGATTCTTTGGCAACCAGCCGTAGAAGTTATTTGTCATGAAGGCGCGAAAAAATATCAACACGCCCTAGTTTACTAAGTGCTTCGTTTGGGAATAAAAAAGGGCAGCCTTTTTGGAAAGACTGCCCTTCGGTTATTTACTAGGCGTTCGTAATTAGTTGAAAAGCCAACTTCTCAACTACTAGCTCACTATTAATACTCAGCGACTACCTTTTCTTCTTCTGGTACCGCCTGCTTAGAATTCTTTTGCCAGAAGAAGAATATCGCAAATAAGACAATCAAAATAATAGGAAATACCAGCATATTCTGAAGGGCATCTTGACCTATGGCTAATTCTAAAGCATCGCCACTGAGACCTTCAGCTACATTTTCAGCTCGTGCACCATCAATCCATCCGCCGATAATGGGTTGGAAAATAGCAGAAGAAAACATACCCACCGCTCCAATTACTGACATGCCTAATGCGCTGCTCAAAGGTACTCGCTGAGCTGTAGCCCCAATCATAACTGGCCAGAAGTATCCATACCCCAAACCAAAGATAATAGCCGCAAAATAAGCAATAGGACCGGTGACTGTACTAAACAAATAAATTCCAATGGCTGCTAAAATAGCCCCCCCTAATAAGACACCGGTTTGCCCCAGCGAGCCTACTACCGGTCCCGCAAAGTATCGGGCAATGGTCACCACACCGTAGGTTAACGCAATTACTAGCAAAGGATCAGCTCCACTGGCACCGCGAATAAACGTTACCCATTGGCCGGGACCAAACTCGGTAATAGCGGTAAGTGCCATCGCCACAAACAAGAAGATAAAGACTGGGCTTAACATGGCTTTAGCGTTCGCGGCCAAAGAAGTAGCACCTTCTACCTTAGCTGTAGGGAACGTTTTTCCGAAGAATAAAATCGCATAGGTGATGGTTGGTATCATAATAACCCATACTTGAGCTTCCCAACTCATACCAAAATCAGTCATAAACTTTGATATTAAAGATCCTAACAAAAGGCCTCCGGGAAACCACATATGAAAGCGGTTTAGCATCTTATTCATCTTAACTCCTGAATAAGTATCAGCTATCATCGGATTACAAGCGGCTTCGGTACATCCGTTACCAATACCTATTAGCAAAGTAGAAATAAGCAGTGTTGTATAGCCACCCGCGTAGATAGTCATTATGATTCCTATAGTATGGGCAAAGAATGCTACCGTCATAATCATTTTCGGTCCTACCGAATGATATACTAACCCGCCTATAACCATAGAGATAGGAAAGCCTAAGAACCACATAGAGTTGATAAAACCTAGTTGTTCGGCGGTAAGACCAAATTCTTCACCAAGTTGGGGTAATATTCCGGCTCGTATAGAGAAGGAAAGAGCGGTAGTAATTAATGCGAAGCAACTCCCGTAGAATAGGGCGTTTTTGTTGATGTTTTCGTTCATAGGTTTAGAAGATTAGTTAAGTAATATGATGGTTTTTCAAAAAGCCAAGGTGTCAAGTCAGTCAATAAAAATATGGAAAATAACGATACGAATGGCGATAACTTACTAAAAATACGGGTAGATCACTGACATTCATTATAGAAACGGTACTATCGAGCAAAAAAAAGCCAGGTAAAATTACCTGGCTTAGCAAATAGTAAAGACTTTTCTCTCGGTTAGTTAGAGCCGGTGTTATTGGCTTCAGTAGGAGTAATACCCATATTTTTAAGCACTAAATCAGAGATATCAGCTTCATCCTGATTATCTACGTACAGTAGTATCGGGTTTCCGGCTACGTCTAAGCTAAATACGTGGGTATAGCTGTTCTCTTTAGCTACTACATCAATAGACTTCTGAATTTTGTCTAGTGCTGGCTGTAGTAGTTCGGCTTCCTTTCGCTGGAGGTTGGTCTGAGCTTCCTGTTGATCTTGCTGAATCTGGGCTTGTAAATCTTGTAATTCTTTCTCTTTGGCTGCCCGGGCATCTTCAGTCATAGTAGAAGCTCCTTTTTGGTAGGCTTCGTACTGCGTTTGAAAACCTTGCGTAGTAGCTTGAATTTTGTTTACTAATTGGCGCTGGTAGGCTTGCAATTCAGATTGAATAGATTTAGCCTCAGGCATCTGACTTAGCACATACTCGGTGCTAACAAAACCAAATTTCTGCTGGGCTTGTGCCTGAGCGGCAAAGAATAGCGTACATACGCTTATTACTACTAAAATATTCCTTTTCATACTAATTATAGGTTACATTAAATTTATCGAATAGTATCTTCTCGTTCCCCTAACCCTAGTTCATCCAGTACAAAATCAGTATAGTCATGGATAGGGTTAGTATAGATCATGGATAAATCGCCCGATTTATCAAACATTATTTGTAGTTTATTTTCTTCCGACACCTTTTCTACTGCTTCAAATACCTGATCTAAGATCGGTTTAATCAGTTCTTGCTTCTTCAGATGGTGCAGTCCCTCAAATCCAAAAACCTTTTGCTGGTACTCCTTCAGTGTCTGCTCCTTTTGCTGAATAACTTCGCTGCGTTCCCGGCGCATTTCAGCGGTTAGCAGCACTTCTTCCGCCTTCAGCTCACTATGCATAGCGTCTATCTCCTGCTGCATTCCCTGTATTTCACTTTGCCATTGAGTAGCTAATTGTTGTACTTCTGACTGAGCTTCCTGATACTCCGGTATCTTGCTTAGAATAAACTCCGTAGTGATATATCCAAATTTCTGGCCAAACGCTTCGGGAGTCGCTAATAAAGCGCACAAAGTTACAAAAACTATTGAAAAAACGCGGATGTTAAGGAAAACAATCTTAGCCATAGCAGAGAACTTGATGACCGATAAAGTGCCGTTAACGAATTTGTTGACCGATACGGAAGTGGAATTCTGGACCAGGAGGGCGAGCTTGTAAACCAGGTGCATTAGGAATACTATCGAACCCGTAACCCCAATCAATTCCTAACAACCCAAACGCTGGCATAAAGATACGAGCACCTACCCCAGCCGACTTGTACAGATCAAATGGACTGTATTTATTAAAGTTGGCAAAGTTGTTACCACCTTCTACAAACCCTAGCACAAAAATAGTAGCAGCAGGGTTGGGGGAAATCAGATAGCGCAGTTCGGCAGAAAACTTATTGTAGGCAATTCCTCCTCGATTCCCCTCTGTATCAAGAGGTCTAAACGCTCGTTCGGGGTAGCCTCTTAGTCCAATCTGCTCTTCCGCTACAAAGAAATTCTGACCCGCCATACCAGCTCCCCCTAGTGTGAATCGCTCAAAGGGTGAATTGATCTGATTATCGTTGTAGGAACCGAAGAATCCAAAATGGACATTTGTATTTAGTACTAAATTCTTACCTAATTGGGTGTAGTGTTTAGCATCAAACATCCAGCGGTGGTATTCTAACCACTTGTAGCGTTCATTAGGCTCTAATGTAGAATAATCAATATCTTCAATCAGTGAGAAAGGGGGAGTAAGAGCCACCTCAAGTGAGACCGATGAACCGGTACGCGGGAACATGGGGTTATCTATACTATTTCGGGCAATAGTAGTGTTTACTGATAAGTTATTTGAGAACCCGGTAGTAAAACCAATACCAATATCCTGATAGTCATCTAGCGCGTAGCGGCGGTATACTAGTGAGTTGCTCATAGTAAAGTAATCATCGGGCCACCGCAGTCGCCGACCAAGACCTACGCTAATGTTCGTAATTTGCATCGAGCCACCAATTTGCGGAACTCCACCGAAGCCACCACCGAAGCCACCAAGTCCACCACCAAAGCGGGGATCGCCAAAACCTCCACCGAACCCACCGAACCCTGTCGTACTGCGAATGATCTGGTGAGAAAGCCCAACAGTTAGGCTATTTGGCTTCTTACCCCCCAGCCAAGGCTCGGCAAAGGTGGCAGAGTAGTTCTGGAAGAATCGTCCGTTGGCCTGTACTCGCAATGAAAGCTTTTGTCCATCGCCAATGGGCAGTGGTCGCCAACGATCGAAGTGCGGAATATTTTTTACTGAAAAGTTATTAAATACTAGCCCCAGTGTACCGACAAAACCCATGAAACCACCCCAACCACCGGAAAGCTCAATCTGGTCGCTGGGTTTTTCTACTAGCGCGTATTCAATGTCTACCGTTCCATCAGCGGGATTAGGAATAGGATTAATACCAATCTGTTCCGGATCAAAATACCCTAACTGAGATAGCTCCCTTTGGGTACGAATTAAGTCGCTTCGGCTAAATTTCTGCCCGGGCAGCGTACGAATCTCTCGCCGAATTACGTGATCGTTGGTACGATCATTTCCAGTGATGATAATTTTGCTGATAGTAGCCTGTTCACCTTCATACATCCGCATCTCTACGTCAATAGAATCTTCTTCAATCTGCACTTCCACTGGGTCTACCCGAAAGAACAGATAGCCGTTATCCATGTAGAGAGCACTAACATCGTTACCGGTAGGGTTAAAGTTGAGCCGCTTGTTAAGGTTCTCTAAGTCGTAGACATCTCCTTTGGCGATACCTAGTACCTGCGCCAGAATATCATCTTCGTATACGTAGTTACCCGTCCAGATAATATCCCGGAAGTAGTACTTATCACCTTCATCTACCTTAATATCGATACTGATAGCGTCTTTGCCAGATTTGTAGACACTATCCCATACTACGGTAGCATCGCGGTAGCCCTTAGAGTTGTAGAAATCGACAATAGACCGCTTATCGGTTTTAAACTCGTCACGAATAAATTTAGACCCATTAAAAAAGTTGAGCTTCACATGCTCATTAATATAGCTTTTTACATCGTCGGTGGAAGTATCTCCTTGCTTCGTTATGAAGTTACCTACCTTTTTAGGAGTGATATTAAGTAAACGATTAACCCAATCTTTAATTAAGGTGAAGCGAACCCGTTCGTTGGTGTTCTTCATCTTCCCCTTCAACTTCTTTCCAGTAAAGGCTCCATTTCCGGTAAAGTTAATTCGGTTGATCTTTACTTTCCCACCTTTGTCTACGTTGATGTTGAGCGCAATGGCGTTGTTGAGTAACGTATCCTGCTTTTGCTGAATATCCACCTCCACATTAAGAAACCCTTTGTCGACAAAGAAATTTTTAACTGTAAGGCGTGCCCGGTTGATCAGAGCATCGTCCACAATTTGACCTTTGATCAGCGTTAGGTCATCAGTAATTTCAGTCTCCTGACTACTATTTACTCCGTCTAACACAATACGACTGAGCCGAGGTTTTTCGGCCAAATTAATGACCAAGTAAATTTTTCCTTCCTCAATTTTAGTAGCTGACACTGAAACGTCGCCCAGAATTCGGCTTTTCCACAATTTCTTAATGGCTGAGCTTACCGCCGGACCGGGCACCCGAATTTTATCTCCTACCGAAAGTCCCGATAGTGAAATAATGGCGTTAGAATCTAACCCTTTATTACCGCTTACAGTAATTTCCGCAACTTCGTACTCTTGAGGATCAGAGTAATCAATTGACTCTTGGGGGGTGGGTTGCGTACGGCGACGACCTACTCCTATTTGGGCAAAGGCTCCCTCAGTAAGAGTGGCTAAGAGAAGCAGTACAATAGCTAAATACTTCATTACGATTTTACTTGCTCACTAATTTTTCCAAATCTCCTTTCACGCTGTTGGTAGGCGATAATTGCCTCATATAAATGCTCCCGCCGAAAATCAGGCCAGAGAAGTTGCGTTATATACAGTTCAGTGTATGCTACTTGCCATAGCAAAAAATTACTGATCCGCATCTCACCACTGGTGCGAATTAGTAATTCAGGGTCGGGTATATTTCGGGTAGTTAGTTGCCCGGTTATCAGTTGTTGGTCAATATCTTCGGGAGCTATTTGCCCCGCTTGAACCATTTTGGCAATTTTTTTTGTCGCTTCAGCAATCTCCCAACGCCCACTGTAGTTGAGTGCTAGTATTAACGTTAAACCGCTATTGTCTTGGGTAAGTTCGATGGCTTCCTGAAGTTTATTATAACAGCGGTTTGGCAACTTATCAACGTTCCCTATTGATTGCAGGCGAACATTGTTTTTCATTAACGTTTCAACCTCATTACTAATTGTGGTTACCAGTAATTGCATCAGTGCTTCTACCTCAAAGCGAGGGCGGTTCCAGTTTTCAGTAGAAAAAGCATAGAGTGTAAGATAACCAATTCCCAGCTCAGCGCAACCTTCCGTTACTTCCCGCACCGCCTCAATAGCATTGCGATGGCCAAACACGCGCTCGGCTCCTTTTCGCTTAGCCCACCGACCATTCCCATCCATAATAACGGCAATGTGTTGAGGCAAATTGCTACGGTCTATCTTTTCTTTCATGCTAGCTACTCCGAGATTACCGGCAAGGTACAAAAATTAGTGGAATGTGTTCTATGATAGTTCGTAGTGTTCTAGGGTTCGGGGGTTAGAGTTTGGGGTTTAGAAAAACAAACTCAAAACTTTAAACACAACACTTCGCACCATAATACCATCATTTACACCCAGCGAAGCTTCTGCGGTGCCAAGAAGTAATGCCGTGTTGCTGAATGGCTTGGCGATGAGCCGAAGTAGGATAGCCGACGTTTCGCTCCCAACCGTATTGGGGGGATTCTTGAGCTAACTGTTGCATCAAATTATCTCGGTAGGTTTTCGCTAAAACCGATGCGGCAGCAATAGAAAAGTACTTTTGATCGCCCTTTATAATACACTGGTGAGGCACTGAGAAATACGGCTGAAAGCGGTTTCCGTCTACTAGAATAAGCTGAGGCCGTATAATTAACGCGTTTAGGGCATGGTGCATGGCGAGAAAAGAAGCGTTCAGAATATTGATCTCATCAATCTGCTGATTGCTCACTTCGGCTACGGCGTAGGCTAATGCTTGCTCCTCAATTTCTATAACTAATTGCTTTCGCTGCTTAGCCGAAAGACGTTTAGAGTCAGTTAGAATTGGGTGGACAAATTCCTTAGGTAAAATAACGGCGGCAGCTACTACTGGCCCGGCCAAACATCCTCGCCCTACCTCATCGCAACCCGCTTCAATTAGGTCAGCAGTGAACGCGCTTTTTAACATTATTTAACAGTTTCGAAGTCGATAGTTTAATCTAATGAGTGATGATTAATGAATAATGACGAACTACCTACATCAATCATCCATCATTATTCATCAGTCATTGCAAACAGCTGTGGACTATTCATCAAAATTCTTCTCGCCTACCGGAATAGGAATATTCAATACATTTTCTTGTGGTGGTAACGGACAACTGAATGTAGGATTATAGGCACAGTAAGGATTGTACGCCAAATTAAAATCCAGCTTCAACGATTTTTGTCCGGTGCGGCCGGGCATCTCTACATTGAGGTAGCGTCCTCCGCCGTAGGTTTCTTCTCCGCTGGTAGCATCAGCAAAAGTCACAAAGAGCATCGGCGGTTGCTGCTGCTCAAAGGGTTGCAATACCAGCAATCGCTGGGGTTGTTCGTCAATTTCAAAATCAGCGTAGCCGTAGCGAATATACTTCTCCTCTTTTCCATCCGAAGTAGGAAGTGTAAGTAGCTTATGATCCTCAACGCGTTCCAGGCGGGCAGTCACTTGGTAAGCAGGGTCAGGTTCGTAGTAATTCAGCTCCTTAAATAATACATCCTCGGATGCGAAAGGCGATTCATCGGAGCCACGCAAGAAGTTGCGAATATTTTCTCGCTCCTTTAGAATGCGTTCGGTGTAATCTTCTTCACTTTCGCCCCCTTGCAATGCGTAAACCAGTATTCCTATGCTAACCAAACCAACAATGGCCAGTACTATCTTATTCATAAATTTTGTAATTTCTGATAATGCTTACCGAAAGGTAATTTTCTCACAAAGAAACGTTTCTTACTAATAGTTCGTTGCAAAGTAAATAACAATAAAATATGGCGAAATCGCGAGATACATTCAATAAGAAAGAAAAAGAGAAAAAGCGTCAAAAGAAGAAGCAAGAGAAGCAACAGCGGAAAGAAGAACGACAAGAAAACTCTTCCGGCGGTGGTCTGGATGACATGATTGCTTACGTAGATGAAAATGGTAATATTACTGACACTCCGCCCGACCCTGAGAAGAAGAGAAAGGTAAAGGCCGAAGATATTGTGATTGGTATTCCTCCCAAGGAAAAAGAGGATGAATCACCTATCCGCACGGGTCGCGTTGAATTTTTTAATCATGAAAAAGGCTACGGCTTTATAAAAGATACGGATAAACAAGAGAAGTACTTTGTACACGTTACCGGATTGGTAGACGAAGTGGACGAAGGAGATATTGTTACATTTGAACTAGAACAAGGTCCAAGAGGAATGAATGCCGTTCAAGTAAAGAAATAATAGTTTCTTATTCTAGTCTTCCCAGTTAAGACCGCTAGCTATTTAACTCATTTAATACATAGCTGCTTTTACGTAAGGTGTACCTACACTCGGTACACCTCTTTATTTACCTACCCCACCTACTTATTATTACAGCCAGCTTTTAAGCTAAAATCAACACCCTCAGTAGCTGAATACTACTCATTCTTAAAAATTAAGAATACAGATCACTATTTCTGTATTCTACTAATCCAAACATACATATGACTTTTCAAGATTTAAAAATTACGGAGCCTATCCTAAAAGCATTGGAGGCTCAAGGCTATACACATCCTACTCCTATTCAACAAAAAGCAATTCCTATTTTACTTCGCAAACGAGATTTACTAGGTTGCGCTCAAACGGGTACCGGCAAAACTGCGGCTTTTTCTGTTCCTATTTTGCATCACCTGCACCATGACCAGCAACGGTCGCCGAAGCGACGTAAAATTAAAGCGCTAATTGTAACTCCTACTCGGGAACTAGCCATCCAAATTGCTGATAATTTTACGGCATACAGCAGATTCATTGACATCAAAAATACCGTTATTTTCGGTGGAGTGAAACAAGGGAATCAGGTTCAGACTCTTCGGCAGGGTGTAGATGTGCTGATTGCTACTCCAGGTCGTTTACTCGATTTGCTCGGACAGGGGATCATCACTTTCAGAGATATTGAATATTTTGTGCTGGACGAAGCGGATCGAATGCTGGATATGGGCTTTATCCACGATATTCGGAAGATTATCGCCCGACTGCCCGAAGAGCGGCAATCTTTATTCTTTTCGGCAACTATGCCACCCGATATTGTGAGTCTATCGCGCAAAATTTTAGGCAACCCTGAAAAAGTAGTAGTAAAACCTGAGCAAACCACGGCCGAGAAAGTTCAGCAGTCTATCTATTTCGTAGAAAAGAAGGGGAAGATCAAATTGCTTACCCACTTACTGCAAACTGAGCCTATTAAATCAGTGCTAGTATTTTCTCGTACGAAGCACGGAGCCAACAAGATTGTAAAGATGCTTGACCGCGCAAGTATTCAGGCGAGTGCCATCCACGGGAATAAATCGCAGACGGCTCGACAAAAAGCCCTTAACAGTTTCAAAAGCGGAGAGCTAAAAGTACTCGTGGCAACGGACATTGCTGCCCGAGGCATTGATGTGGACGAACTATCGCACGTAATTAACTACGATTTACCCAACGTTCCTGAAACCTACGTACACCGCATTGGCCGTACCGGGCGAGCGGGAGCTAGTGGAAAAGCCTTATCGTTTTGCGACACCGAGGAGCGGGCCTACCTACGCGATATTCAAAAAACAATCAACCAGAAAATTCCGGTAGTTACCGATCACCCTTTTACAGACGAAGGTCTTGAGCCAATAAAAGAAGACAGGCCGTTTCGTCAGAAGCAGTCATCAAGACCACGAACTACAGTAGCCGAGGGTGGCAGTGCCTCCGCTACAAATCAAAAGCCCCGTCGGCCTTATTGGAAGAAACGCCGATCCAATTAAAGCATCCCCTTTTGCTGATTGACACTTAAGTAGTCAAGTGAAAATATTCGGATATACTCCCGAATGAGGTTCTGCAAACCTGCCGAATGGGCAGGTTCCGGGGTTTACTGCATTTGCGGAGTACGTTCGAGTCTCGCCAGACTGGTAAGGATATTCCGAGATACTTATTATTGCTTAATCTTACCGGCTTTGATAGCCTCGGTTGATATTTCGTACAAAAGCAAACTATAACTTATCAGTATTCAATCGTCTCTTCTACTCTACCACACTTCAACATCTGATCGCCAAAGTAGGGGTTACGAATTTCTTCAGCGTTACTGAGCCAGTAAGCCCCTCGGTTGTCGAAGGCCATTGGGCAGTACTGCTTGTACAGCGTTTTGTTTTTTCCGTCTTGAGTTTCCAGCAGTTTATACAGATTCACGGACAAACTATCAAAGTAGATTCGCTGAGTTTCTAAATCAGCAGCGGTAGCAATTTGCTTGGCACTCTGCTGTACGCCCATCATATTGGTGGCATCAATCACCCCCAGCATATCTGTGGCTTTAGCTTTGCTTTCCTCCGGACTGGAAGCTACCAAAGCATCTTTTAATAGTAGATACTGATCCACCACTGACGCTAGATTCTTCTCTTCTGACGATTGCTTAGCCGGAGCTTTACTAGTTACTTGAGAATCATCAGCCGACTCTTCGGAAGAAGGATTAGAGCAAGCTGCTAAGAGAACAAATGAAACAATAAAAATGAATAGGTTTTGATTAGGTCGTATCATAATGATGCTTGTATTTAAAAAAATAGCTTAGCGATTTCTTTCGTTGTAATTAATCGCATATATATGCGAATCAGGGGTGTATCCTAGATAAAAAACAGACAGGATAGTATGCTTAGTTGATAGATTATGAAACACGCTATCAATCTAATCCGGTTTACTACCACGATTTCTATGGTTCATGCAAGTGCTGGCGTATAAATTTTTTCATATTTTCGGTT
>CAKZPJ010000475.1 GCA_937138955.1 uncultured Flammeovirgaceae bacterium
GCAATAGTAGGGTGTATACCGCGTCTCTCAAGATATTTGCATAATGGGGCTAGAATAATAGCAGTAAAAGCCGCAAAGGCCAGTGGAATGAAAATAGACTTACCTAAAATTAAAAGAAGAATAACCAGCCCGGTTGACAGCAGAAATGCTGTCGTTCTGTATAAAGCCGACTTGGATAGCTCAGAAAACATAAAAATAATCATAAAGCCTTTGCCCAAAAAGCAATGACTCAGAAATAGACTAAGTTAAAAAAATAGTGTTGTTGCCCTATATTAATAACTGTGATAAGCTAAAAAGGTTAGACATTAACAAAATGCCTAACCTTTTTAGTTATAACAAGTAATTTAGAGAGTCCCTTCCAGTTCTTTTATCGCCGGGTCAATCTGCACTGCATCTACACTTTTATCTCGAACCAATTGATTAAACTTTGGTAGATCTTGGGTGACTACTTCTTGAAACTGGTTCAACTGTTCGTCAATACGCTGAGTAATTTCATCCTTAAAAGCCACCGCTTGGGCAGTGGGTTTAAAGTTACCCGCACTCATCTGAGAAGCTACGTTAGCTAATTTATTATTCAGTTTTATGGGGTAGTTCAGGGGGTCTTGTCGGCTACGGTTTTTGGTCTGGTATAACTCTTTTTCAATAACCGTAATCCGCTCATCAATCTCGTTCGCCTTTTCCACTACTTCACTCATTCTCTCCTCATCCTTCACTCGTTCCACTACCTGATTCATTTGCTCCCGAATCTCCTGAATATCCTCAATAGTTTGATGAGTTTCGGTTAGCTTGTTCCGCGCGGAGATCAGAAAGTCAAATTGTTCCTGAATATCCTGAGGGCTTGATTCCCAGCGAGGATCAGCTAAAATGGTAAACGGCTGGGTCATCTGCTCATCGCCCACTTTTAAGGTTACCTGATACTCGCCCGGCACTGCTTTTGGCCCCTGCGTACCGCCTCCCCACAGAATCATACCTTCAAAAGTTTTTGCACCGGGGTAGCGCATATCCCACACAAAACGGTTAAAGCCTTGCTCAACTTCTAACGTTCCTTTGAGTGGATCTTCGCTTTCCTCCCCTTCAGTAGTACTAAACTCCCGAATTAGGGTCCCGTCTTTCTCTTGTATCTGAATTACAATCGCCTGCGTAGTATCTGGTTCTTCAGCTAACGCAAAGTGAACCATAACCCCACCCGGATGGTTGGTTCCGGCCGTAAGTGAAGGCTCCCCTTGCTGACCACCCATTCGGTAGCTATCCATCGGCTTATAAAGATGATAGCCATTTCGCTGAAAATCTTCTTGCATTGCTTGCTCACTAAGTTGATGCAAAGGAGTAAGATCATCAATGATCCAGAAACTACGTCCCTGCGTAGCTGCAATCAAATTATTATCCTTTATCGCTAAGTCGGTAATCGGAACCGTAGGCATATTCAATTGAAGAGACTTCCAGCTAGCACCATCGTTAAAAGATATATACATCGCTGTTTCTGTTCCGGCGTAGAGCAAACCCTCTTGCTGCGGATCAGCCCGAACCACCCGGGTGAAGTGTTCAGCTTCTATACCCTCGGTAATTAAATCCCAGCTTGCTCCGTAGTTGGTGGTTTTGTAAAGATACGGAGTAAAGTCACCCATTTTGTAGCGAGTTCCAGCTACGTACGCTCCCCCATCGACGAAGGGGTGCACATCAATACTATTGACCATCATCCACTCTGGCATATCGGGTGGCGTTACGTTATTCCAATTCTCACCACCATCGCGGCTGATATGAATAAGTCCATCGTCAGAACCAGTCCAAATGACTCCTTTTTCCCGAGGAGATTCTACTGCGGCAAAAATAGTAGCGTAATATTCCACTCCGGTATTATCCTGAGTGATTGGTCCTCCAGAAGATTTTAGCTTAGAAGAATCGGCTCGAGTAAGATCGGGGCTAATGATTTCCCAGCTTTGGCCTTCGTCAGTAGAAACATGCAAGTGATTAGACGCGGTATACAATTTATCAGGATTGTGAGGAGAGTAGAAGATTGGGAAATTCCACTGAAAGCGGTACTTCATCCCTTCGGCTCCGTAGCCCATTGGGTTATCAGGCCACACATTAATAATTCGCGATTGCTCGTTCTCATGATTGACTCGCGAGAGAAATCCGCCGTAGCTACCGCCGTATACAATTTCATTATTTTCAGGATCAATCGCTAAATGAGCACTTTCTCCCCCTGCCGTTGCTTCCCAATGATCTTCACCAATTTCGCTGTCATCTGAGCGATGAAGCACCCGAAGGGTAGAATTATCTTGCTGAGCTCCGTAAATCCGGTACGGAAAGTGATCATCGGTAGTCACGCGGTAAAACTGAGCAGTGGGCTGATTGTGGTAGGTCGTCCAGTTTTCTCCTTGGTCAACGCTTACCTGAGCACCGCCATCGTCTCCAATAACCATTCGCTGATTATCCTCAGGAGCGATCCATAAATCGTGGTGATCACCGTGCGGAGCTACCGAAGGTTCAAACGTTTTTCCTCCGTCTTTGGACTGATGATAGCGCACATTCATTACGTACACAATATCTTCATCTTGCGTATCGGCGTAGATACGGGAGTAGTACCACGCCCGCTGGCGTAAGCTTCGCTCATCGTTGGTTTTGGCCCAGGTAGCTCCGGCATCATCGGAACGAAATACTCCGCCGTTTTCAGCTTCAATAATGGCAAACACTCGCTCTGAATTTACCGGAGAAACCGTTACGCCAATGATTCCCAACGGCCCATCGGGCATTCCTTTATTGATTGAGATTTCTTTCCAGGTATCGCCACCGTCGGTACTTTTCCAAAGCGCCGAACCTTCGCCCCCGCTGGATAAACTATACGGGGTACGTCGAATACGCCAAGTGCTAGCGTAGAGCACCCGCGGATTATTGGGGTCCATCGCTAAATCTACCGCTCCCGCATCCGGGTTAGCAAATAGTACTTTTTCCCAAGTTTGCCCCCCATCTTTAGAGCGAAACACTCCACGCTGATCATTGGGGGCAAACAGATTACCCATTGCGGCTACGTATACTAAATCTGGGTTTTTAGGATGAATCCGAATTCGGCCAATGTGCCGTGATTTGTCCAACCCCATCGATTGCCAGGTTTTCCCGGCATCGGTGGTTTTCCACACTCCGTAGCCGAAGGAGACATTTCCTCGGACGGTTTTTTCGCCGCCACCGGCATAGATCACATTGTTGTCGTATTCACTGACAGCCACTGCACCAATAGAGCCACCGAAGTATCCATCCGAAATATTTTCCCAAGATTGTCCTTTATCTTGGGTACGCCAGATTCCACCTCCGGCCGACCCAAAATAAAACAAATTCGGTTGACCCGATACGCCGGTTACGGCGCAAGAACGGCCGCCTCGGTACGGGCCAATTGAGCGCCACTGCATGCCGTGGTATAAAGTGGTATCAATTGCTGGAGATGTTGATAAACTCTTTTTATTGCGTTGGGCGTAGCCGTCTGACCAAACGAGACAACAAACCCAAAAAAGAGCGATCAAAACAGTAGAGAAGTATCGCATAGGTATAGGTAATTTGTAGATAAAACAAGCGGCTAATATAATAGAAAAGCCGATGATGCTGCAATGTTCACGGGAGCAATTGCTCCTCAATCTGAGGAATTTTTTTCCTCTTCGATTAGTCAGAACACCCGAATTAGCCCCAATCTACGCGCTGGCAGGATTATTTCTTGACATCAGTCAATCATTTACTGTTTTTTTAACCCTAGATTTATTTTTATGAAAAGCACTGCATTAAGCCTATCGTCATTACTCATATCAATCACACTATTATTTGTAGGCTGTGAAAACCGTACTACTCAGTACGATGCTCAAGAGGAAGTTGAAGAAGCGCAGCAAGCTATTGATGAAGCCAAAGAAGAAATAAGCGAAGCACTAGAAGCTAAGAATGAGGCTGCCTCTGAATATAAAGACAACTTATCATACAAGCTAGAAACTGAATTTGAGAAAGTAGAACTCCGACTGGAGAATTTGTTTGAAAATGCCAGCGCAGAAGTACAAGAAGAGCGTGCCGAGTTTAATCAGGAAATTAAGAACGCCAAGAACGACCTACAGCAAGAGCTAGGAAACATAGACCAAGAAAGTGAAGACGCAGCTGAAAAAATAGAAACTTCTCTAAAGAAATTTCAGCGCGATGTGAATCAGTTGTTTGAAGAATTAGAACAAGATCTAGAAAATTAAGCTATAA
>CAKZPJ010000476.1 GCA_937138955.1 uncultured Flammeovirgaceae bacterium
TTTGCCCAGTTTCTGGTAGAAGCAGGCATCAACAGCATTTCATTCAATCCCGATGCCCTGGTAGCCGGTATTAAAAATGTTTTGCTGGCGGAAAAGTCTAGCAAAGCTATCCCGGTTACGTAAGGCTAGCCCGACAGCACCTGCTATAAAAAGCAAAAAGGAGATAGTTTTGACTACCTCCTTTTCTTTGGCTTGACTCGAGAAAATTAACCATCTTTCTTATTCATCAAGAAGAAAGAATACTAAACCTTCAAAAGGGTATTCAACAGCCCCATATTTTCCCCTTTATTTTTTACAATCAGGATAGGTATGTCGCTGTCGCGGTAGACTAGTTTTTCGGCTATTGATCCCATCAAAACGGCGGAAATAGCCGTACGTCCCCGCGAGCCGATCACGATCAAGTCGGCACCAACTGACTCAGCGTAGGAATAGATCATTTCAGCTGATTTTCCATCATTGTTTAATTCGTATTTACAAGACAAATCATGCGGAAACTGGTTCTTTGACAGAAATTTTTGATAGTCTTTCTCAGCGTGCGACTGCATGATGCGAGCAAACTCTTTGCGGGACTTCCCGGTTTTGTAGTAACCCACTGGTACGCTGTAGATATGCATTAGCAGTAGCTTAGCTGACGAATTGTCGGCCAAATCTAATGCCCGTCGCGTAGCGTGAGCAGCATAGCCGGAAAAGTCTATCGGCACCAACACTTTATCAATACCAGGACTGAAACCTTCAGTAACCAATAACAGCGAGCAAGGACACCTTCGGGCAATTTTGCTGGACACTATCCCAGAGCCTTTTAAGCTTTTCTTCCGGCCCATCAGTATCAGATCAATGTGTTTAACCTTGCAAAGCTTCAAGACTTTTTCAATAGCGTTTCCTTCTTCTACTACGCAATTAACCTCCACGGAAGATGTGCTAAAGAGCCCCCTCACTTTTTTTTCCAGATCGTCCTGAATACTTTCATCCAAGGGGGCCATCAGGTCGGGATATTCTTTGAGAAGATTAGCCGGTAATTCTAAGGACTGAGCTACGTACACAAAGTAGACTCGCTCAATGGGTAGCAGATTAGCCAGCATATTGGCGTAGCGAATGAGCGCATCATCCATTTCCGATAGATCAAGCGCAACTAATATATGTCGTATGGTTTCGTGGGTTGTCGTTTTCATAGTTTTAAAAAAATAAATTATAATATTCCTCTAATAAGAAACAAAGAAGCAAACGCAATAATTGCGTATAATTCCGGGAACACTGCCAGAATTAGGGCTCTACCGAATACGTCGTTACCCGACCCAATACTATCAATGCTATTAGCGCATACCCGGCCTTGAAACAAGCCCGATAGCAGCCCGGCCAGTCCGAGTGCCAGACCACCTCCTAGCACTCCTGCGCCCTGCAAGAGCGTCATATCTGAACCAATAAGGTCCTGAAGAATAAAGAATCCGGCAAATCCGTATAACCCTTGGGTGCCGGGTAGCGCGCTGAGCACGATGTATGAGCCAAATGCTTCGGGACGTTTTTTTAGTGCTCCTACGGTAGACATAGCTCCGATGGCGGTGCCCATAGCGCTACCGCAACCGGATAGCCCTACCAAAAGACCAATACCAATAAATGCAAGGGTTAGGGGCATCGTTTCCATAATTTTTTAAGGTTTTTTAGGGTTATTAATTTTTTCTAAACGGGCGATAGGCAACTCCTCCGCCTTCAAATTGAGCGTTATTGTAAAACTCCACAAAAGTGAGGCGCAACGGATGTACAAAGGCCCCTAGTGACGCAAGGGCAAAATTGAGACTATGTCCCGCAATGAGGAAGATAACGCCTAGTGCAACGCCCCACCAGGCATCTCCCATAATCTGCATTCCAATCTGGTTCACAACCAACCCTAGCACCGAGGAAGCAACTCCCAAGGCGAATAAGCGTACGTACGACAGAACATCGCCCAGAATACCGGTTAGGATAAAAAACAGGGGAAGAATCCCACTGCCAATCCGGGATAGCCACGGTAGCTGTAGGTTGTGGAACAAGAGCACCAGGAGTACGCCCAACCCTAACCCAACTTTTCTAAGTGGCAACAGCGGTTGCAGGCTAGTGTTTCCTTGCATATCTGCCAGGAAAATCCAGATGAGACATACCACAATCAGGAGCTTCCCTATTTGCGGGAGACTGGCTAACCGGCCGTGGTAGCGTATTTTGTTAACAATGGATACTATGATTCCGGTTAGTATTTGCACCACCCCGATCATCAACGCCACATTGAAGGCATTAAATACCACTCCGCGATCATCCGGGATCACGACGAAGCGGGCTAAGTACTGTAAGAAGGAACTCGCCTGCGGGTCTACGATAGGAATTCCAAACACACTGCCGGATTTAACGATACCCATCACCGTAGTAAACAGTCCGAGTATAACTCCCAGTACCGCAATGTTTTTAGCGTCTTTCAGAAAGGTGAACCCACCCACGGCAGCCGCCAGCAGAAGAACCAATCCGTACCCGGCATCCCCCAAGCAGTAGGCAAACAGAATGGGATAGAAAACCGCAATAAACGGCGTGAGATCCATCTCATAGTAGCCCGGCAACTGAAATATGTTGGTAATCGGTTCAAAGAGCTTCGGATAATTGGGGTTCTTAAGCAGCACTGGCACCGTGTCGGCTGGGGTCGGTTCAGCTACGGTATAGGGCAATTTTTCCCGTTGAAGGTAGTGGAAAAGTCGCTGCTCCATCGTAGACGGATACCACCCACTCAAGTACAGCACCTTTCCCTGACCGTAGGTTTGATAACTACCGTTAACCAACTGTAGCATCCACTCGTTCTCCAATTGGGTCAACGTTTTCTCTAGCGATACCCGATAGGGAATGTAGGAGCGAATTTGACTCGTGATCTCATCTCGTTTACTTTCCGTGTCATCTGCCTGCTTTTTTGCTTCGGACAACGCTAGCGACGGTAGCTGAATCGTCTCGAAGGGCAGCACCGGTGTTTCACCGTACG
>CAKZPJ010000477.1 GCA_937138955.1 uncultured Flammeovirgaceae bacterium
GCTTTGCGATTTTTCCCTTCGCTCATTTTCAAGTCTAGCTCACGAGCCATACTCTGAGGGATAGCGATATAATTATCCCAACAGGCTTTAGAAATTGGGTCGGGCATTTCTTGCAGCCAAGGGTTGTTAGCCTGCCGTCCGTTACCGGTTCCTACTTTCTGATAAAGTACTAATTCCAGACCATCGCTAGCACTGCCGTAATTTTTATTAATACTAGATGCAAAGCTGTTAACATTTCCTGAAAAAGAAGTCGGGCTACTTTCATCAGTCATAGCCTCATCGGCAGTACCTTCATTAGTAGTTGGTGCTGACGAAATTTCTAATACTCCATCGTACAAAGCCTTATCCCAAAACATATCGAAGCTACCTGCTTCACTTTGAGCAGTAAAAGCAGTTGCTTGCCAATTGTTACGCAGATAGGTGTAATAATCGGTTTCGGTGCTGTTTGCCCAAGTTAAGAACGAGCTTTGCGCTTGGCGAGTATCAAAAATCGGCGTTATTGCAGGCTGCACCAAACTCAATTGACCTTGCTGAGGCATCGCATCATTCCACGACTCTAGGTAATGACTGTCAGGGGCGACGTGCGTAACCAGCGCAGTAGTTTCATCTATCCGATCTGAGGTAGAAATACTAATGTTAGCATTCGCAATTGCGCTGCTGATCATTTCGCCCTGATAAAAATCGTAAGCTGGATTACAATTATAAAAGACCACCCCTTTCAGCTGCCCTTTTTCTAACCGATTGGCCATTCGCTCCATCGCCTGATTGTTTCCTTTGCGGTAGTATGTAGGCGAATTAATAACCAGTGTTGTTCCGTAGTTACCCAACGCATTATTGATGGCGTTCACCATCCCCTGTACTGCCGGATCATTGGAACCGGAAACAACCAATGATTTTCCTCGCGCTTTCAGTAGATCATTAGCGGCTTTCTCTAGGAATTTAACATCAGTCGCTTCAGGAGCGTTTGCTCGGCTTCCACCCGCTTTCGCAGCTATAAGATTATACAGTTGAGCCACAACCGCTCCTTCTTGCGAAGGCTTAATCTGCGAACGATAATCTGCGTTAGCTCCTGAAAGAGATAGCGCAGTCTCAAACTGGTAGTGACGCGACATTTCCTTCTTCTGCTGACTTACCTTGCGAGTTTTAGCGTATTGCTTGGCGTAGATGATTGGAGCAATCCAAGTACCCAGAAAATCTGCTCCCAGGCTAACAATCACATCAGCTTTACTAAAATCGTAGGCAGGCAATACTGCTTTACCAAAAGAAGCTTGGTTAGCCGCTAATATTCCATCGGCAGAGATAGGATCGTACTGAATGTGCTCCATACCCGGATAAGCGGCTAACAGCTCATCAATTGCTTTTTGAGTAGTAGGGCTAAGGATTGTATAGCTTACCAAAGCCATTGCCCCTCCCTTTCGCATCTTCTGCTGAACATCGTTGTCCAGATCACTCCAAGAAGCCGCCTTGCCATTCATTACCGGCCCCTTCAAACGTTGTTTATCATATAAGGAAAGTACAGATGCCTGTACTTGAGCGTTAGTACCGCCTTGAGAAACAGAAGATCGATTGTTTCCTTCAATCTTGATAGGTCGTCCCTCACGGGTTTTAACTACAATGCTACAGTAATCACCACCGTCCATGTAGGTAGAAGCATAGTAGTTAGGGATCGATGGATCGATATCTACCGGTTTTACTACGTACGGAATCGCTTTTCTTACGGGAGCTTCACAAGCTGCTAAAGTAGCAGCACTAATGCCGAAGCCCATCATTTTCAAAAAATCGCGCCGGGTATTAGAAACTCCGTTACCAGACTGGGCTTCCATTGGAAGATATTCCGGAAACTCTTTGTCAGCGTGTTTTATAAATTCAGGATCGTTTCTTAGTTCTTCTAATCCTTTCCAGTATCGCTTCTTTGTTTGTTTCATAAATAGTGAACCGTCGGGCGACGTGGGTATTTATTGAGATAAATAATCTTAGTTAGTAGTGACACTTTGAGCACTCTAATCCACCGATGTCTTCCACTTTCATGGGTTCTTTCGGATTTTCAGTATTATGTAGCTCTAGTAGTTTGTCGTAGTAAGCATTGTCCTTGGCATTCACTTGAGTTTCGCGGTGGCAATTAATACACCAGCCCATCGTAAGTTCCGATGCCTGATACACTACTTCCATTTCTTGAATTTCACCGTGACAATTTTGGCAATCTAAACCTCCCACATTCACGTGCTGAGCGTGATTGAAGTAAGCTAAATCGGGTAAGTTGTGAATACGTACCCACTCTATAGGCTTTTTGTTATTTCCGTAGGTTTGGGTATCTGGGTCGAAGTCAATAGCCGCGTAAATTTTCTGAATCTCCGGCGACTCGGTCTTAACCTGCTGGTGACAGTTCATACAGATATTAGCCGAAGGAATATTCGCTGATTTAGCCTTCATTACTCCTGTATGGCAGTATTGACACTCAATTTCATATTGACCAGCATGCAAAGCGTGCGAGAAAGCAATGGGTTGCTTGGGCTGATAACCTTGCTGTACTCCTACCGAGAAAAGCCCATCGAGTACTAGCTTAACGGTTATAGCCAGAAAAACAAATAACATCAGCCCGATAAACGGACGGCTCTTTACTACCTTCTGAACATCTACTTTCTGATTGATAATTTCTCTGTCGGCATCGTCTAAATCTTGCTTCTGGTTCAGAAAGCGGGTCAACACCGAAATGATCAAGACCAGCACTAGTAAGATTAGTACTAATACTACAATTAAGCCAATAATAATAGCGGTAAGATAACCGGATGGAATACCTCCCCCACCACCAGCAACTTGACCTCCTCCTTCACCGCCACCATCTGCGGTTTCAGCAGCTTGCGCCGGAGCAGATGCTTCAGCTTTAATGTAACCTAGGATATTCAGAATCTGCTCATCAGTATAATCTGAAAAGGCGGGCATTAGCGTTTTGTTGTACTCATTGTACAAGTTTACCGCGTACTCGTTTCCGCCCTCTATAACTTTCTGAGAGTTTTTGATAAAAGCAACTAGTGTTCCTAAATCGTCCCAACGCCCTTCTACCCCCGCCAGAGCTGGTCCAACAACTTGCTGGTTGATGGCGTGACAGACCGTACAGTTGTTATTAAATATACTTTCCCCTTCGGCAATGGCTTCTGGACTTGAAGGTATACCGCTACCATCATCTCCTCCGGCAGCAGCAGCGTCTTCAGAAGCAGTTGCAGTTGAATCGGAAGCATCCACTGCGGCAGCATCTTGGGCGGAAGAATAAGACCAAGAAAAAGTGAGGATGATGAGTGAAAGAAAAAAACCAGCTAAAAAAGTGTTTTTTCGTGAATTTGAGCAACAATCGTTCATTTGACCCTTTTTAAATCCCCACAAAAGTAACACGGGAATGCTTATATTCAAACACATTTACATCAATTTGGTGCTTCAATCGTATTAGATGTATTTTTTTTCTGAAGATTCTGATAATCAGATACTTAGCTCAACACCTTTTAAAGGAATAAACTAATTTAGAAAAAGTATAAATAATAAGTTTAGGAACTTATCTGGTAGCTAGATAAAAAATAAAACCCGTCAGTTGACGGGTTTGCTGAGGTAGCGAGCGGATTCGAACCGCTGTAAGAGGTTTTGCAGACCTCCGCCTAGCCCCTCGGCCACGCTACCGTTATAAGACAAAACTAAGGGTTTTATGTCCGTCGTCAAAGAGAAAAGGGGATAAACCCCTTTCCAATAAGACAAATAAACTTAATAATTATTTGCTAGACTT
>CAKZPJ010000478.1 GCA_937138955.1 uncultured Flammeovirgaceae bacterium
ATATTTCGTTACGGAAGGCTATAACTCGGGCGCATCGGCTATTGGGTTAGAGTACCAACTACTAGACGATGAAAAGCACCCCGATGCCAAGAAAGGCAACAATGGTGGTGGCACTCGTACCTTAGCTTCCCTCTACGATCTGAAGGGTGCCCCCGACAGCAAACCATTCAAAGGTATTGGAGAATGGAATACCGCCCGGATTGTGGTTCAAGACACTAAAGTGGAGCACTACCTAAACGGCGAAAAAGTACTAGAGTACGAGCGTGGTAGCGATGAATATAATACCCTAGTAGAAAACAGCAAGTACGTAAAGTGGGATAACTTTGGTATGGCGGAAAGTGGTCATATCTTACTGCAAGACCACGGTAATCTGGTTTACTTCAAGAATATTAAAGTTCGGGAATTACCAGCTTCCTAATGCAATGAAAAATTAGTAGTTAGTAATAATAAAGGACAAATGACAACCAACAAAAAAATATATTATGGATATTTTAAACACGAATCGTAGAGACTTTATTAAGAAATCAGCATTGGGGGCTGTGGGTTTGAGCACTGCTTTCTCTGCTCGAAGCTACGGACGTATTTTAGGAGCCAACGACCGAGTGCGGGTCGGAATTGTAGGCTTCTCTAATCGTTGCCGCGGATCACTTATTCCAGCCTTTATGAACCACTCAGATGAAATGAACTTTGAGTTCGTTGGGGTTTCCGACATCTGGAACCGTCGCCGTGATGAAGCAAAAGCTTTTTTTGAAGAGAAAGGAATAAAGAACATTGACTTGGCTCGTAACAACGAAGAACTCTACGAGAAAAGCAAAGTAGATGCGGTTATCATTAGTACCGCTGATTTTCAGCACGCTTTGCACGGAGTTGAAGCGATTGAGAATGGTTGCGACGCTTATATTGAAAAGCCATTGGCCGAGTCAATGGAAGATAATAAGAAGATTCGGGACACCGCACTGGCATCTGATCGTATTATTCAGATTGGGTCGCAGCGACGAAGTGGTAGCAACTATCATGCAGCCGAAGATTATATCAAATCTGGTAATTTTGGAGATATAGTAATGGTTAACATGACTTGGAACGTAAACCAGCCCGGTCGCTGGCGTCGCCCTGACTTGGTAAACTCCATCAAAAAAGAAGACACGGACTGGGATCGTTACCTGATGAATCGCCCTAAAGTTGACTGGGATCCTCGTAAGTATCTTGAGTATCGTTTGTTCTGGCCTTATTCTTCTGGTATCCCCGGACAATGGATGTCGCATCAGATCGATACTGTTCATTGGTTTTCAGGCTATAATCATCCGCGTAGCGTAGCGGCTAACGGAGGTATTTATCTTTGGAAGGATGGACGAGAAAATCCTGATACTATGACGGCAGTATTTGACTATGGTCCCGACGATAATCCGAACGAAGGCTTCCAGGTGGTATACTCCTCTCGTTTCACTAACTCGGAGGGGGGAACGAAGGAAATCTACTACTCCAATGCTGGAACGTTAAATCTGAAAACCAATATGATTACTCCTGACGGAGGGTTGGGTGAACGTCATGCCTCAGCGATGGGTATGGAACCCAACTTGCTAGAAGAGCAAGAAATAAAGGGTGAACAGATAGTTACCAGTGCCAATACTGGTTCGGATAACACAACATCGAAACACATGCGCAACTGGATGGATTGTGTGCGTAGTCGCAAAGAACCACATGCTCCGGTTCAAGTGGGCTACAACCATTCGGTAGCTAATCTAATGACTACCCAGGCGCTGCATACTGGTAAGCGAGTAACATTTAATGCTGAAGAAGAAGAAATAATCTCTAGTTAAACTTATGAAAGTACTTAATCATTGGCCAAAGTCTGCTTGGAGCGGACTTTTGGCTCTTATCTTACTGATAACCCAGATTCATTTGCTATCCGCGCAGGTAAAAGTCACTGAAGATGCTGAGAAGAAGTCAGTATCCATCACAGTTGATGGTCAACCGTTTACTTCTTATATCTACCCTGAAGTAATAAAGAAGCCGGTACTGTTTCCAGTTAGAACACCGAATGGCACGAATATTACTCGAGGTTATCCTTTGTTACCAACTCCTGGGGAGCGCGTAGATCACCCGCACCATGTGGGATTATGGCTAAACTACGGCGATGTAAATGGCTTAGACTTTTGGAATAACTCTGAAGCTATCCCCAAGGAAAAGAGAGATGGTTACGGAACCATTCGCCATCGGGAAATACTGGAAAAGGAAGATGGTAAAGTAGGTAAACTAAAAGTGGCTACTGATTGGCTCACACCAGACCAGGAAAAACTGCTTGATGAAACTACTACTTTTCACTTTTCTAAAGAAGGTGATGCCTACGTTATTGATCGAGTCACTACTCTGCAAGCTCAAGACCAAACAGTGACGTTTAATGACAATAAGGAGGGAATGGTGGCGATCCGGGTAACTCGGGCATTGGAGCATCCTTCTGACAAACCGGAAATATTTACCGATGCCAGTGGCAACGCTACCGGTGTTGCTAAACTGGATAATACCGGAGTTACTGGAAAATACCAAAGTAGCGAAGGAGTGAGCGGAACCGAAGTTTGGGGAAAGCAAGCTGAGTGGGTGAACTTAGCTGGGTCTATAGATGGTGAAGACATCTCTATTGTGATTATGGATCATCCCGACAATGTAGGCTATCCTACCTACTGGCACGCTCGGGGTTACGGTCTATTTTCAGCCAATCCACTAGGGCAGAAAGTATTTTCGGATGGTAAAAAAGAACTAAACTTTGCTTTAGAGCCAAAAGAAGAGGTTACGTTTCGTTATCGGATTATAATTTACGGAAGTGAAGAGCCTTTAGATGAAGAAACGATTAAATCAATGTACGTTGGTTTTACCGACGCGAGTTGATTACCAATCTTCCTCTCCCGTGCCACGGGGGCCTCGATCCAAAATTCTAGCAAGCTTTCTTTATCAATGTGGTAGCAGAGTTTTTGAGCAAAATCGCCTAGGTGAGAGGTGAGGGCTAGTTTCTAGAGTAACCCATCCGTAGTGGCGGCTTAAGTGGCAGAACGTCTGAGCTTGATAGGTATCTTCGTCAGTTTTACGGATACGTAGTTTGGTATCATATTGCTGAATTAGACGAAATAATTCTTGATCGTAAAAAGTATCTGCTTTGGTGTGTCCAGTTTGATATACGAAAATACTTTCTCTGTCCCGATCTAAAATATAGTCTTTGACGGTTTCGTGCTGGCTCATTACCTGATTCACTATATTTACTTCATCACCGTTGATTTTGCTTTTTAGTTTTTTTCTCAACACCACCCCGGGCATCAAATGGATATTCTTAAAACTCAAACCCTGACAGTAAGAAGTAGCTTGCCATCGGCGTAGCGTTCAGGGTGACGTACAATGTAGTAACGAGTACCACCCTTTTTGGAAAAAGTTGCTCGTAGGTAATGCCGATGACCTTTTCGGTTGGTGTAATAGAGTGACAAGGAAATTGGATTTCAGTAGTTATAAGTACCGCTCGAAGATAAAGCGGAAGTTTTCTTGTATTGAGTGTTTAGCAATATAACCACTGACCGATGAGTAGGCTTTTGCTTGTCCAATATCTTGCTTACGTAGCGATGAACTTACTACCAGAAGTATGGTATTAGGGTGATCTGAGTAAAATTCATCCTCGTACAGTTCAATGAATTCAAAACCATTGTACATCGGCATTTTCAAATCGCATAGTATTAAGTTAGGGTAGTCTTTGTCAATACAGGATCGCAGATATACCAAAGCATCTTCAACATTAGAAGTAGTATGTAGCTCAGCTTCATCTTGATGAGATTTTAGCCATTCTTCGGCTATAAAATTGTTGATTTCATCGTCATCAATGAGTAGTATTTTTTTCTTCATACGAGTAGGGCATTAAATAAGCATAAAAGGCGGCACCTTTATCTAGTTGACTTTTTACCTCAACCTTTCCCCCGTTTTTTTCAACAATAGTTTTTACGATATGCAAGCCAACTCCGGCCTCATCAACAGACGAATTTACGCGTTTGAAGGGTTGGAAAAGCGTTTTGCCGACTCGCTCCATATCTAAGCCTTTGCCGTTGTCTCGTACTTCTAAGCAAATATATCGGTTGTGCTTTTTAGTTTCAAAAGAGATTTGAGTTGGCCTATCTTCTGTACAAAATTTCATGGCATTGACCAGTAAGTTCTTAACAATAGATGCTAGATAAAACTCTACATACTCAATAGTTTCCACTGCAAAATGATGTTCAATAGTAGCTTCACACTGTTCAATTTCTGTCGCAACCTCACTAGTAACTTTTCCTAGAATATCTTCAAATTTCAACAAATGATATTCTTCATTATCAGATTGCTGAATATCTAAAATACTAATGATGCCACGTAGGGTTATCTCTAGTCGATTAACCGATTGGTCAATTTTGTTAACTACTCGGTTATCTTGTCCGTTTTCCGATTCCAGTAATCCAGATAGTGATTTAAGGTTAGCTACCGGAGCACGTAAATCATGAGCAGCAGAAAATACAAAGTTATCTAGGTAGTCATTAGCCACCCGGAGCTCGTGGTTAGTCCTCTTTAATTTCTTTTCGGCTGTTTTCTGATCATGCACATCAGAAATTACTCCACTCATTCTTATTGGTTCGCCCTGTTCGTCGTAGATAGCTTTACCTCTCGATCGGAACCAGCGGTAACCCTTTACTTTATGTTTAAGCCGCACCGTAACGTCGTAGGTTATTCCGTCATTAAAATGCCTTTCCAATTTTTCCTGCCAGATACCTACATCATCAGGGTGGCTAATAGCTCGGAAGCTATCAACTGAAGATTCTATTTCTCCGTTTTGGTAACCTAGCAGTTCGTAAAAGCGAGGCGACCACCAAAAATTACCATCCGGAATTTCTTTCCAGTCCCAGATCCCATCAGAAGTGCCACTAATAGCAAACTTGAGCCGCTCTTCACTTTTGCGTAACAACTCACGACTTTTTACTCGTTCGCTGGTATCCTGAATAATAGCAATAATAACTTTTTGCCCGTGAAAGTCGGATAATTGTAAGTTCGCTAGTACATTGTACTTGCTGCCGTCTTTACGTTGGTGGACCGCTTCAAACATAATTAATTCTTCTTTTCCCTGACGTAACGGTTTGATCAACTGGGAAAAATGATCGGACGTAAAATTAGATATTAGATCAGAAGTGGTCAATCCTTGCATCTCTTCCATACTGTACCCTAAATTATGGAGTCCGCCCTGGTTTACATTAATGAAATGAAGGCTGTCAGCATCAAAAATATAGATTTCATTATGCGACTCTTCCAGTAGTCTGCCATACTGAGCGGTATCTGCTTCGGCCTGTCGTTGCTCAGTATTATCTAAGTTAACACCCAGCATTTTGTAAGGTTCCCCTTCCTGATTCTCCACGAGGCCACCCTGACCAATTAAATACCGAACCTCCCCATTGGTGTGCACTACCCTAAATTCAGCTCGGTACATTTGGTGCTGACTAAAGGCTTCCTCAACGGCGGTTGATACTTCTTGATAGTCATCAGGATGAATACGCCCCATTACCTGCTCATACTTAATTTGATCTTCGGTAATGTCAAAAAGCTCACGAAAGCGATCATCACCTACTACTGTTTTTGTTTGCAAATTATACTCCCAAGTGGCAATTTCTGCTGACTGGCGAACTAAGTTAAACCGTTCGGCAATCTCTTTCAGCTTTTGGTGATTGCGCTGTTTCTCAGTAATGTCTCGTACACTAAGAAGAATTAAATTGGGGTTGCTACCAGTTTGGGGAATGGATACCGCACTAATATTCATAATTCGCTGACCTATTCGAGGAAAATCATGCTCAAGCTGGTAGTCAGAGATTATGCTATTTTGATGAATGGTCTCTCGCAGCAATTGTCGTAAGTCAGGCTGTTTCCATTGTCCATTGTCTAAGTCAAAGATTGAATATCCTAATGTTTTTTCTGCGGAGAGGTCAAATGTATCGTAAAAGGCTGGGTTGACAGAAACAATATTTAGCTCTTGATCCATTACTAAAAGTGGGTCAGTAACGGTGTTTACGATATTTTCTGCAAAAGAGCGAACATTGTCAACTGCCATTTGGGCATTCTTTATTTCAGTAACATCCACAAAGGTTATTACTAAGCCATTGGCATCACCGTTTGCTTCATAGTACGGGATCATTCGCATTAGATAAGAGCATTTACCTGACGATACCTCACGCTCTATCTTCTTACCGGATTTTATAGCTTGTCTAATTAAGTCGATAAGTGAAATTTTATCCAGATTGGTAGTGAAATGCTGGATAGAGCGACCAATATCTCTCTCAGAAATATTAACCACATTAGCAATACTCGAGGTCAACCGACGAATGTGTAGATCTTGATCGATAAAAATTGTAGCGATTTGTGTGCTATTGAAAAGGTTCACTACATCACTGTTCGCTTCGGTTACTTCTTTAATCTTATCTTCTAACTCCGAATTAAGCGAGTACAGCTCTTCGTTCACCGATTGGAGTTCTTCATTAGAACTTTGTAGTTCTTCATTAGAAGCTAGGAGCTCTTCGTTGGTAGTTTGTAGTTCCTCACTATGCGTATCCAGCTCTTCACGCAAAGCTTGCAACATCCGTTGTTTTTCGTCAACCTCTTTCTCAAGTAGTGCAATTTGCCGTTTACTATCATCACTTGAACCAACATTGCTCTTTTGAGCTTTGCCAGGTTTGCGAGCATTTTGAAACTCAACATAAACAACATCCTTCTCGAAGAAGGGAGAGTTAATAGCCTTGAATCGAAGGTTAACAATATTTTTAACTCGTCCTTTAGCAAATAATACGTCGGCATGGTACACCGATTTTTTACTGCTTATTGCCTCTCGCACCCCACTTTTTAATAATAAATACTCATCTGTTTCTAATACATCTTCCAGATGCATTCTTAGATTATTCTTGGGAAATTGGAGGTAGCGGTTAACCCCTCCTAAAGTGTGAAGAATAAAACAATCTTTGTTAACTAATACTCCTACTTCATCGTAGGCTTCCGCAATTAATCCCTTAAGTGTTGTTGTATTTATCGGCGATGGTGAGCCTGATATTTTAGCGTGATGACTGCCCTGCTTTGTAAAGGGCATACGAGGTTCGGTGGATAGTTGCCTTCCGGTTGAGGCTACTTGATTCTGAAAAAGATTTATTCCCTGTTCGGGTACACTAAAGTATGGTTGCAAGGGACCAATACTCTCACTTTTTCCTAAAATCAGAAAACCATTTTGGTTTAGTGAGAAGTGAAAGTGCGACATTGCTTTCTTCTGAACTTGAGAATTCAGATATATCAATACGTTTCGGCAAGAGACTACATCCATCCGAATAAAGGGCGGATCAGATATAATGTTATGAGCGGCGAACACAAAGTGATCGCGAAAAAACTTTTTAACCCGATAAGTCCCTTCTGAATGGTTAAAGTAGTATGATAAATATTCTTTAGGAATGCTATTGGCAATGCTTGGGCTATAAATTCCCGCGCCAGCAAACTGAATGGCTCGCTTGTCAATATCTGAGCCAAAGATTTTATAGTCAGGTTTAAGCTGGTTTTTAGCTAAATAATCATCGACGAGCATACCAATGGTGTAAGCCTCTTCTCCGCTAGAACAACCGGCAATCCATATTCGTAGAGAGTCGCCTTCGCTTATCTTATTACCTAATTCTGGTAACACTTTTTCCTGAAATACTTTCCACGGTCTTCCATCTCTGAAGAAGCTAGAAACTCCAATCAGGATTTCATTACCAAGCTGTTCTACTTCTCTTGTATTGGATAACAAAACATTGTAGTAGTCTTCTAAGATATCGACATTGACAATGTGCATCCGCTTCTGTATTCGGCGCAGAATTGTGCCTTCTTTATATTCACTAAAGTCTATCTTAATTTTTTTAGCAATAATTTTTAGAATGCGATCAACCAGCCCACGATCAGTAACCGTAAGTTCATCACCATTGTCAAAAAGCTGTGGCATGCGGTTAATCACCCGCTGAGTTTCCTTGGCTAACTCTGGTAGGTCTAATATAAAATCAGTTAATCCGGTATGTACCGCAGCATTAGGCATTCCGTCAAACTTAGCAGAATCAGGATGTTGCACCATTACAATACCACCCTGCTCTTTAATGGTTTTAATACCTCGGCTCCCGTCGGTTCCGGTACCGGTTAATATAATAGCTACCGCATTATTTTTCCTTTCTTGGCCTAAAGAATTAAAGAAAAGATCGATAGGAAGGTTCGGTTTTTCGTAAGCATTGGGCGCCTTGGGTTTGAGCGAGCCATCCACTAATTCCAAGTTTCGCTTGGGACTCATTACGTACACATGATTGGGTTTTACCTTCACCGACTTGGTGACTTTAACAACTGGCATTTTGGTATACTTAGCCAGTAACTCATCCATCATACTCTCAAAATCGGGTGACAGATGCTGAGTCACGATAAACGCTGCGGGATTTCGATCGGGCAGTTCGGAGAAAAAGCTCTGTAACGCTTGCAACCCTCCTGCTGAAGCTCCAATCCCTACTATAAAAAAGTCATTATGATCACTCATGATCTTTCATTTTCTCAAATCTAATATATTGTTGGGAATTACGTAAATATTTACGATACTTCACCAAATTTGAGGGGGTATTAGTTTTTTCAAAATAATTGGGCTAATCTAATAGATTTTCGTTAAATATTTTCGCTAAACAAATGCATACGAAATTGAATATTATATTGTATGTCTAGCTTGCGTATTGTATTCTTAGATGCTGATACCGTAGGCGATGTACCTAATCTAGATTGCTTCTCTGATTTGGGAGAGTATACTAGGTATCCGCAAACTAGTACTGAAGAGGTTACCGAACGTATTGCTAATCAGGAAATAG
>CAKZPJ010000479.1 GCA_937138955.1 uncultured Flammeovirgaceae bacterium
CCAGCAGTTACTCGACTGTTTATCAAAACTAATGTAAACCCTAAAGGCGAAGAAGTGAACGGACCCGTTCGCAAGTAACTTTATTGACTAACTTAACCTATGTTTCAATTTATCTTGCTTCAGGCAAGTTCCGGACAAAATGGACTGATTGGCAATCTTATTCTACTGGGAGGGATTGCCATCATTTTTTATTTTTTCATGATTCGACCCCAGCAAAAAAAGCAAAAAGATCAGCGGACTTTTATTGGGGCCATTAAAAAGGGTGACATGGTAGTCACAATGGGTGGTATGCACGGTAAAGTAATTGCTCTTGAAGAAGACAATGTAACTTTAGAAGTAGATCGAGGTGCCCGAATTAAATTTGATAAGACTTCCATCTCATTAGAAGCCAGCAAGCAATATGCTAAGTAATAGCTTTGAGCCAGCGTGTTAACAAATTACAAAAGGTAACCCAATTTATTGAGCGGTTATTGCCTTCTGGGAAAGGAAGCCTGAAGGTAGTAATTCTCTGTGTTATTGCGGCCACTACCTTCTGGTTCTTTAGCGCGCTGAATAAAGACAACTACACTACCCGTATTCGCTACCCACTTGCTATTACCTACCCCTCCGATAGTAGTACTTACCTGCTAAGTGAGCTGCCGGAAGATGTAACGGTGCAAGTATCCGGTGGTGGGTGGGATCTGCTAAAGAAATCACTACGGCTAGACACATCCCCTCTAGAGGTAACTCTTGAAACTCCTGCCCAAACCAAATACATTCTGGGGCAATCGTTAGCTGAGCGCATCAGCAATCAACTAGATAATCTTAGTCTTGACTATGTAGTTACCGATACGCTACGGATCAATATTGATAGTGCCCAAAGCAGAACAATAGCGGTTGCGGTAGACCCTCAGTCTATACAACTGGCTGAAAATCACCGTATGGTATCCGATATAGCTGTATTGCCGCCTCAAGTGAAAGTATGGGGGCCTACTTCGCTGGTTAATGATTTGTCAGATACTCTACAGCTTTCTTTATCTAACCAAGAAATCTCTGGAAAGATAGAGACAATGTTAGAAGTATCATCGGCGGATGATCGGATAAAAACCTACCCTGATGAAGTAGTAGTACGTTTAACAACAGAGTTATATACTAAAGTAGAACGGAAGACATCGGTTATCCCAATTAATTTTCCTGAAGATTCGTCTGTTTACCTATCTCAAGGCTTCATAACCGTATCTTTTTGGTTACCTGATGATCTTATTTCCCCAGCGTTGAATGAACTGAGTTTTCAATCTGAAGCTGACCTAGAAACTTGGAACTCTGAAGACAGCACAGTGGCAGTAAAGCTAGTTAATATACCGGCTATTGTAAGTGACGTTAGCTTTAACCCTTCACGTATATCCGTACAGTATGCCCCGTAAATCGTTGCAGGTGGGTATTACAGGGGGTATCGGTTCTGGTAAGACTTTTGTTTGCAAAATTTTTGAAATTTTAGGAATTGATGTATATTACGCTGACCAGCGAGCTAAATGGTTACAACAAAACGACCCTAACTTAAAAAGAGAAATTAAAACAGCCTTTGGCAACGCTGCTTACGACCAACAAGGGTGTTTAGATCGCATTTTTTTAGCTAAAGAAGTGTTTAGCAATCTCGAAAAACTTTCCTTGCTAAACCAGTTGGTACACCCTAAAGTTGCTGAAGATTATACCCAATGGGTAAAGCATCGCTTACACAAGCCCTACACGCTCAAAGAAGCTGCTTTGCTCTATGAAACAGGTTCTTATCGTCAACTTGATTATGTTATTAATGTAGATGCTGGAAGGAACACTCGGTTGCAACGGGTGTTGAAGCGAGATTCTCATAGGACAAACAGGCAGGTTGAAGCCATTATGAATAAGCAATTTAGTGATGAAAAGCGTCGCCGTTTGGCTGATATAACTATTGACAATGGCGAAAATGTACTAGTAGTCCCTCAAGTAGCACAAATACATGAGTCGTTATTGGGAATGGCAACTGATTCAAGCAAATAGAAATTTTTCGACAATATTCATCTGCTAACACCACAATTTTTTAATTATGAGTATCAATCGATACAGAAACGAAGTCTGGAAAGAGATTCATTTCGAGACCCCACTTCCTCATGCCCGTTACGAAGTGTCAAGTCATGGTCGGGTAAAGAGTTTTGCCGTCGATAAAGTCAACGGACGTATAATGAAAGGGTCTAACGTTAATGGCTATCTATCAGTCATGGTTCGTTTAGGTAAGAAAATATCACAAACCCATTATATTCACCGCTTGGTAGCAAGTGCCTTCCTAGAGCAACTCTCTGCTGAGTACAGATACGTAGTGCATCTAGACTACGATAAGCAGAATAATAGCCGGTATAATTTGCGCTGGATGACTGAAAGACAGCTAAATGAACACAACAACCATAATCCGGCCATACTCCGTAGTCGCACTACCGGTTATAAGCTGACGGAAACCGATGTGCGAGTGATTAAGCGATTGTTAAGAAGCAACAAAACCCGCCTAAGTATGATTGCTAAGCGGTTTAATATTACACATACTCAACTTAATCGTATCCGCTCAGGAGAGAACTGGGGTAATGTAACTATATAATATAGTTCGATGGTACCAAGTGTTCAAGTGTTCAAGTGTTCAAGTGTTCAAGTGTTCAAGTGTTCAAGTGT
>CAKZPJ010000480.1 GCA_937138955.1 uncultured Flammeovirgaceae bacterium
GGCATCACCCTGTTTCATGGCCGCCACACTCATAGGGCTAGGCTTGGGTTCCAATGCCTTTTGGGCGAATGCAGCTTGTCCGATAAAACAGCAAATACTTAAGATCAGCGTTGTGTAAAGAATACTTCGTTTCATTATGAAATTTATTTAGTGATTACATAAAATTGAGATACGGAAATCATTACGGGAATAATTCTATAGAGGTTGCAGAATGGTAATATGTTAGAAAACTAGTTATTCATCTATTCCTTTTCGTCCGGTGGAACCATCTCCGTAAATTCTTTCAATGATACTACCTTTTCGGCTTGATAAAGTTTTACAACCTTTTTGGGATCATTCCGGTCGTAATTAGAATTTGACCATGCCATAAACCAAACCCAGTACGGTTGCTCGGCTAGAACTTCTGCGTTGGGTACTTCACCGACTTCTCCCATAGCAAGTGGTTTTCCTTCAGATAACGCTAGTAGCTGATCGTAGAATTTCTGCTGATAGTCATTTTTATAAATGTCAGCCGCTAAAATATCTACTTTATCGCTTCCCGGATAATAGTGGTGGTAATCATCGGCGTAGCTAGGAACGTTAGGATTCCAAACCCAGAGCAGATTATTCAAGCCATGGTAGTTAGTAAGCCGATCATAGAGCATGCTCCAGAGTTTGATGTACCCATCAGCACCACGCTTCTTTCCCCACCAAAACCATTTGCCATTCATTTCGTGATATGGGCGCCATAATACCGGAATATCGGCTAATGCCAACAACTTTAGGTAGCCCGCTACTTCATCTACCTGATTTGCCCAGTTCTTATTAATTGTAGTGCCCGGAGTAACTAGGTCATTCCACTCCCGATTAGTAAGCGTATTCTGCACGCTCCCCTTCCAGGTACAGGGTTCCTCATCTACCGGACGGCAGGCGTGCCACATCAAAGTAATAATAGCTCCTTTTGCATAGTTTTTCTTAACCTCCGCAATCAAACGGTCGCGATAGTGAACCCCATCTTTATCATTAGTTGAATCAGAAAAGCCAAAATCGCTGCCCCACACTACGGGATAGTACCCAGTGAGCTCCTGAGTTTCTTCACTGTGATCGGACCGATGGCCTATATAGTTATGCTGTCCGGAAAGTATGTGTCGCCCTGAATAGTTGTACAGTAGTTTTAGCAAACTACGAGTAGTTTCGGTAGTATTCTGATTAACGGGTTCCTGAAAATCAAGCTGCTCAAGTTGCATTTGCCCTAATGATACCGACGTGAACCAGAACAATTGAAGAAAGACTAATGCATAGGCGATGGGCAGGTAGGTCATGTAATTAATTATTGGATCATTTTAAACCATATTCACTTCTGGTTGGACTAAGATACCAAATTTCTCATTTACCGACTGCTGAATGTTGTAGGCCAGCTTTTTTACTTCTTCGCCCTGCGCACCCCCGAAGTTCACCAGTACTAACGCTTGACGATTGTGAACTCCCGTATTCCCTAAGCGCTTTCCCTTCCATCCCGCTTGCTCAATCAGCCAGCCTGCCGGAACTTTTACCTCATTTTCTGATATCGGGTAGCCCGGAATCTGAGCAAATTGCTGTTGCAAATCTTCAAACTTAGTCCGAGGAACTACCGGGTTCTTAAAAAAACTTCCCGCGTTACCAATCTCGTTAGGGTCAGGCAGCTTACTTTGCCGAATATGAATCACCGCTTCACTAACATCGCGAATACTTGCTGATTTTACCCCAGCCTTTCCCAGCCGCTCAGTAAGCACTTCTTCAATGGCTCCGTACGATGTGTTGACTTTGGGTTGTTTACTCAAGCGGAAGTTCACCGAAGTAATGATATACTTTCCCTTGTAAATATTCTTGAATACACTTTCCCGATAGCCAAACTTACATTCTTCAGTATCAAAGGTTCGAGGTTCAGCAGTTTTGATATCGACGGCTTCTAGTTGCGTAAAAACATCTTTGATTTCTACCCCATAAGCACCAATGTTTTGCATAGGAGCAGCTCCCACTGTTCCAGGAATTAATGAGAGGTTTTCTACCCCGCCCCACCCCTGATCAATGCAGTACATCACCAGTTTGTGCCAGTTTTCGCCCGCCCCTACTTTAATCCACACAAAACTATTATCTTCCTTCACCACCTCAACACCTCGAATATCCATCTTCACCACTAACTCCACTTCCGACGAAGTAAATAGCACATTGCTTCCTCCACCCAAAATGAGCTTTGGGATTTCTTTCCACCGATTTTGCTTCAGTACATCCTGTAGTTCATCTACTGAACTAATCTGCACGAAATGACGGGCAGTAGCGTCTATTCCAAAAGTATTGTATGTTTTTAGTGAGATGTTTGAGGCTACTTCCATTCCAGTTGTTTTCTTAATCAATGCAAAAACTTTACCTTTCTCATCATCTAGTGTTACAGTGATTGGTGTTATAGTGTTATGGTATTTGATATTAGGTGTTTCAATTTTTATCGTTTAGAATCAAGTTTTATCGTTTAGAATCAAGAATTTACCAGTACAACACGATGAATTACTTCTTTCTTACGTACTATAACACTACGTACAATAACGCCTTTTCAAAATGGACACTTTTGAGGAATATTTAGCTAAGAAGAAAATCAACTGCGAAGCGTTTAGGAAGGATGAAAAAAGCCTGTGGCGAGAATGGGCAGCATTATTTCAAATTATGCACCCAAATAGTTTTACCGCTCAGAAGTTGTTTTTAATTAATAAGATTCGGCGGCGTTTTCCGCAGGAAGTTACGAAGGGCTAGTGGTTTCGGCTTCTACATCATCATCTACCTTCACTTTAGTATCAGACTTTGCTTTTTTATCTTTCTTTTCCAATTTCTCTTCTTTCTTCTGAATAAAAGCCGCTTCCTCCGCCTTCGCCTGATCGATAACGAACTCTTCCTGATCGCGCTCTTCCAGCATATACTGATTAATGCGCTGCCGCAATTCTTTGGTAGAAAGATTACGATGAGCTTCCCCGTTCACTACGATTGACATCTGCCCAGTTTCTTCTGATACTACTAGCACTAGAGAATCAGTTATTTCGGTCATTCCGATAGCGGCTC
>CAKZPJ010000481.1 GCA_937138955.1 uncultured Flammeovirgaceae bacterium
AGGAAAAGAGAATTTGAACGGAACCGTAAACATTATACGCTAAGCCATGAGAACAAGAAACGCACTATTCGCTCTGCTGTCCTTCTTCGCCTTTAACATGGCAAATGCACAGCAACTGCCGCAGTTCAGCCAGTACATGAATAACCCGTACGTACTGAACCCGGCGGCTTCCAGTCTTACCCACGACATAGACATTGCCCTCGGCTTTCGCCAACAATGGGCGGGTTTTGACGGTGCACCACAAACCTACTACGTGGGAGGAACAATTAATTTGGGAAAGCAGCCTGCCGCACCCGGAAAGCTCTATTCCATTCCGATCAGTCATCCCGGATTGCTGAAAAGCAAACCTTCCGTACGCTACGGGAAGCATGTAGTCGGAGGATTGATAGCGCGCGATGAGTACGGCGTTTTCCAGCGTAGTTCTGTCATGGGAAGCTACTCTTACCACCACCCGATTGGAGATGAATACTGGGTTGCAGGAGGGTTAAGCCTCGGTTGGTATGGCTTCAGTTTCGACCGAAACAATATCATTCTCGAGAACGACTTTGACAATACCTACAACGACTTCATTGCCAACGGCTCAAACTCAAACATTTTTGACATCAACGCGGGAGTTTATGTTTACAGCGATCGGGCTTTCGCAGGTTATTCGGTTTACCAATTGGGTAGAAATGAAATTAACCTGGGTAACGAACAGTCGCCGCTAGATCTAAGCGAGGCCCGTCTTGAAATGCACCACTATGTAACGTCAGGGTATCGGTTTACGGTGAGTGAAAATATCGACCTTACCCCGAGTTTCATGATGAAGATCAGACCACCGGCTCCTCTCTCGGTTGACATCAACCTGATGGCTGAATGGGATCGCCGCTTCAGACTCGGATTTTCATACAGAAATCAAGATGCCGTTTCGATTATTCTGGGCGCTAATCTGACGGACTTTATGAGGTTGGCATATGCCTACGACTATGTTACTTCCGAGATAAACGACCTCAGTAGTGGAAGCCACGAGGTGGTTCTCGGATTTCAGTTTAACCGAAAAAATAAGAAGTAATGGCTGTAAGATTATCGCTTTTCACTTTAGGGGTAATGCTGCTTAGCCAAGCTTTTGCCCAACAGGATACCATCAGTTTCAGTGTGCCTCAAAAGATGCCGAATTCGATTAATTCTACGGCAGAAGAAGGACTGCCGATATTGAGCAGCGACCTGAGTACCTTCTATTTTGCAAGAACATTTCACCCCGATAACGCGGGCGGAGCATATTCGGGTCAAGACATCTGGATATCTCGTCTTACGGATGGCGAATACACAAACGCCACAGCGGAAAAGTCACTGAACGACGAATGGAGCAATGCCGTGGTTGGAGTCGCCAAGAATGGCAATAAGCTGTATCTCCTTAATAAGATGACAACCGACGAAGAGTCCGTTCCCGGTCTTTCAACAAGCGATTACAACGCAACCGAAAAGACGTGGGCTACTCCAATGCCCGTTGAAGTTCCCGGATTGGAAATACTCGGAACATTCTACAGCGCTTACGTGGCTCCCGATGAATCTTTTATTCTTTGGACACTTCCTACCTCTGATGTGGACAGCTTAGGAAACGACCTCTACGTGAGTGAAAGGTCGGGTGACGCTTGGGGAACGCCAATGAGTTTGGGTGCTGCAGTTAACACCACTCTAAATGAGATAAGCCCGTACTTTGATCCGGTGACTGAATTGCTTTTCTTTTCTACCAACGGACGCGGAACTGAAGACAACTACGATATATACTACTCCCAGCGCGTGGCTGAAGATTGGGAGAACTGGACATTGCCAAGGAAAGCCGATTTCAACTCAACTGGTTTTGACGCCTATTTCTTTATGGCGGGAGACAGCACCGCATACTTTTCGAGCAATC
>CAKZPJ010000482.1 GCA_937138955.1 uncultured Flammeovirgaceae bacterium
CCTCACCACCGAACTGGCCCATGACCGGACTCTTCTATGATAAATCAATCGTACCGGTAGCCTGGGTTAAAAACTATGAGGCAGAATCAGGGAAATCTTGCCGGGTGTTTAACACCACTATGGGAGCAGCAGTAGATTTGAAGAGTGATGATTTGCGGAGAATAATCATTAATGCAGCGTACTGGTGCGTAGAGTTGGAAGATCAAATTCCCGAAGAAAGTAACGTTGCACTGATCGGAAAATATGACCCGACCTATTTCGGATTTGGAGAAGCCCAACAAGGGCTTACGCCTTCCGATTTTACGGTTGACCAACGGAGCATTAAATAGGTAAAAAATGTCCCAAAATAAGACACGACCATCAATCAAGAATTCATTGTTATGATACAAAAAGCTCTTTTACCCACAATATTGGTAGGAATGATGAGCCTATTCCACTGTTGCACTACCGAAAGTATTGAAGGAGCATGGGATTATACCGTTGCTTTCTCACCCAAGAATAAGAACTACGGCACCATGACTATTGAGAAAGCAGGTGGTGCTTACACTGGAAGTCTGGTATCCTTTAACCGGGCACCTATACCACTCGATAGTGGGGTAATGACAGAAAATACATTAACCAGTAATATCACCTTTCGAGGGAAGCCAGCCACGCTAAAAGGTAAATTTATTAGTGACACATTCTCCGGTAATATTATAGCCAGTAACGATACTTTTCCCGTAAACGCCACTAGGATCATTGACCATTTTTCTGCAAGTAGTATACCTGATGTAAAGTATACGTTAGCGGCAACTGACCTGGCTGAGTATGAACACGACCTGGATCACGCTGCTTTAATTACATCGCTCAATACTGAGAGCTACGAGCGAGGGGCTAGAATATATAATGCTAATTGTATCAATTGCCACGGCAATCCCGACAACGAAGGCTCAATCCCATTATCTACGAAATTCTGGGAACAGCCCCTTAAAGCTGGGAATGATCCTTTCTCTATGTACCGAACGATTAGCCAGGGTTACGCCTCTATGCCACCCCAGGTGACACTCACCCCTCAGGAAAAATACGATGTCATTCTGTATATTCGCGAAAAATTCATTAGAAAAGACAACCGGGAGCAATATTTCCAAGTTAGTCCTACCTACTTATCCTCGCTGCCGAAAGGAACTACTATCGGCCCGGCGGCCAAGCCGTACCATCCATGGTCAGATATGGATTACGGCAACTTCTTTATCAACACCTACGAATTAGCCGATGCGGAAACCGGCCCCAAACGCTTCCATTCCCCGGGGCCAAGACCGTATCCCGATGAAAACTACCTGAAAAATAACTTTGCCTACAAAGGTATCGCGGTACGTCTAGACGAAGGTCCTGGAGGAGTATCGGATGGTAACACCTGGATGATTTTTGACCATGATTTAATGCGGGTAGCCGGAGGTTGGACGGGTGAAGGTTTTATTGACTGGGAAGGAATTCTATTGAATGATCGGCACGAAACCTACCCTCGAACTATTGGCGAACTGCATTTTGAAACCCCAGTGGAACCCGCTTGGGCGAATCCGGCTACGGGCAGCTACGATGATCCGCGCTTTACCGCCCGAGATGGTCGGCAGTTTGGTCCCCTACCCAAAAAATGGGCGAACTATAAAGGCCTCTACCATAACGGTGATAATATTATCATATCCTACTCTATTGGAAATGCCACCATACTGGAGCGATTAGGTAAAGAATCAAAAGGCGAACAAACCGTATTTACCCGTACCCTGAATGTTAGCCCTTCATCAAAAGCGTTGCAAACGAGGATAGCTCCGGTTGGCACTCCAGTAGCCATCCAAGGTCAGGGGGCTACATTGGGTGAATCCGATGGTTTTATCGTATTAAATTCGTCTAAGAATCAAGCAGCTACCGTAAAGATATTCATCGCTAAATCTAGCGTAACGGGGTTGGAAGATTTTGCCCAGAAGTCCTTGCCCCCGGAGTCGTTGGCTCAGTACACGAAAGGCGGCGAAGCTCACTACCCACAAGTACTCACTACTACCATTACCAAAGGGCAAGAAAACGGCCCCATTGCGGTAGACCAGCTTACTCCCCCCTACGATAATCCATGGGATAGCCGGATGAAGCTGAGTGGAATAGACTTCATGGGTGATGCCAATGTAGGGGTAGCCTGTACTACCGACGGAGACATCTGGCGAATTACCGGGCTGACTGATAGCAGTGGAAAACTAACGTGGAAGCGAATTGGCTCTGGCTTGTTTCAACCGCTCGGCATTAAAGTGATTGACGAAAAGATATTCGTTACCTGCCGGGATCAACTTGTATTACTGCGCGATCTAAACGGAAATGGCGAGACTGATTACTACGAGAGTTTTAATCACGATCATCAGGTAACGGATCATTTCCACGAATTTGCGATGGGCCTTCAGGCTGATAAGCAAGGCAACCTATATTACGCCAAAAGCGGACGGCACGCCCGAGAAGCATTAATTCCCCAGCACGGCACACTGATAAAAGTGAGTCCTGATGGCGCATCCTCCGAAATTATTGCTACCGGATTTCGGGCAGCCAACGGGGTTTGTATCAATCCTGATGGAAGCTTTATTGTGACCGATCAGCAGGGCTTCTGGAATCCGATGAACCGAGTGAACTGGGTTGACGGAAATAGGAAGTTCTACGGCAATATGTGGGGATACGATCCACCCGAAGATACCTCCCGAGCTGCGATGGAACCACCGTTGGCCTGGGTAGATATGGAATTTGATCGCTCCCCTTCCGAACTGCTGTGGGTAGATAGTAAAGAGTGGGGTCCGCTCAACGGCAGTTTACTGAGCTTTTCTTACGGCTACGGAAAAGTACAGTTAGTTTTACACGAAAAAATCAACAATCAAATGCAGGGCGGTGTGATCGATATTCCCGGCGTTAAATTTATGACCGGAGTCATGCGCGGTCGATTCAATCCGGCAGATGGTCAGCT
>CAKZPJ010000483.1 GCA_937138955.1 uncultured Flammeovirgaceae bacterium
TCTCTACTAAGATAGCACTTTTCAAATGCTTGATCCATGATGCTAATCTAAAGGCCGCCGGGCGGTAGCTAGCTTTCAGGACAAGAAGCTTCAAAAAGAGATGGAAAAGCTCAACCGCGCGGCGGACCGTAAGAAGCCTATTGAAGCATTGGAAAAGCAAATCACTGACGTAGAGAAAGGAATTAAAGGACTCATCAAAGAGGATGATTCGCTCAAGCATTTGTTCAGCCTCGTCACCTCAGTAGATGGCGTCGGTGAGGTGGCGCCCACCGCGTGGTTTTCTGCGAGATGATCATTGCTACTAACGAATTCAAACTTTTCAAAATTTACCTCGTGGTAAAGCGGTTTGCAAGACTTCGGTTGGGGTGGAGAATGGGGACTACGCATTTTCAACGACGGGCAAACCTACCGAGTAACCGACATCAACTTTCACACCCGATTTAACACCACGGACAGTGTACTGTTTCGGATTAATATTTACAACGTACAGAACGATTTGCCCGACAGCTCCTTGCTTCAGCAAGAGTTATTCGTCAAAAGCTACAAACGAGATAAGTGAATTACGAAAAACGTTGTTGCTGAACAGTTAATTATCGACCAAGATGTTATTGTCACTTTTGAAGTGGTGCAACTTTGGCGCAGCTCTCGTGGCGACAACGCCCTGTTTTTTACCCACAGCGAAGAATATGATCGAGGAGGAACGTACTCCCGAGCTTCCAGTTTAGCTCCCTGGAAAAAAGAAGGTATTCTGATTACGCTTTACTTAACTGCCGAAGGGTATAACTGACTGGAAGCGTAAAAAATTTATGTCTTCATATTCTGATCGAAACCCTGACCATCGTCTAGCTTTAGCATATCGCCGGGGGTTTCACAGATAACCGCTCGGTTGCCCAAAATACCAATAGGGGTACGGAGCAATTCGGGGTTGTGCTTGATAACCTCTAACCAATCGGTTACTGACATTTTCACGTCTTGGTACTTCTCCTGATAAATATCGGCACGACGGTCGATTACGTCTTCAACATCCACCCCAAGATTACCCAGTAGTTGAGCCATCTGCCGTTCGGTGAGGGGCGTTTTGGAAATATCTACTTCGTTTACGTGTTGAGCAATTTGTTTAGCGTACGCCATTGCTTCGCGGTTGCCGCGCTCTTCAAAATTATAAATGATAAAAACTTCTTTCGGATTCCATTCCATAGTTAAAAAGCTTGAAAGTTATAAGTTTAGCAGTCTATACCTTTAGGGTTAACTTAAAATATGCAACCTTAAAACTCTGAAACTCGCCTACTTCAGAAAAGTTAGTCTCTGTTGGCGTTATTTACGCAATAACATTCGGCAAGCGATGAAAATACTGAACATTTAAGTGATCCAAGGCGGACCTTGCTAGGTACTTTTGGAACATATGGTAAAGCTACGAAGTTGAGGTTCACTCAGTAACGTTAATCTAGCAATGTGATTCGGTTAATAATTTTAATCTGATGTTCCCATTTCAATCCGTCTGAAGAATTTATAAATTGCATAGATGGAAAAATTCGTTGTTTCGGCCCGAAAGTATCGCCCGACAGGTTTTGAGCAAGTTGTTGGACAGGAACATATCACAACGACCTTGCAGAATGCGATTGACCAGAATCATCTGGCGCAAGCACTATTATTCTGTGGTCCCCGAGGTGTGGGAAAAACTACCTGTGCCCGAATTGTGGCCCGAAAAATTAACGGATTTGACGAAGAGTCTTCTGCCAATGCCCTCAATATCTACGAACTGGATGCGGCTTCCAATAATTCCGTAGAAGACATTCGCAACCTGATTGATCAGGTACGGTACCCACCGCAGCAGGGAAAATTTAAGGTGTACATTATTGATGAGGTGCACATGCTATCAAATCAGGCTTTTAATGCCTTTCTGAAAACGCTGGAAGAACCGCCACCCTACGCCATTTTTATTCTGGCTACTACCGAGAAGCATAAAGTAATTCCGACCATTCTATCGCGCTGCCAGATTTATGATTTTAACCGGATTCAGATAGCCGATATGACTCGGCATTTGCAAAAGATTGCCGAGCGAGAAGGTATAGAAGCAGAAGAAGAGGCATTAAACCTAATTGCCCAAAAGGCCGACGGCGCACTCCGCGATGCTCTTTCTATCTTTGATCTGATCGTCACCTTTTCGGCCGATCGCCAAGTAACCTACCGAGAAACCATCCAGAATCTGCATGTGCTGGATTATGACTACTATTTTCAGATAGTGGATTTGCTGCTGGAGCAGAAGTTACCCCAAGTGCTGCTGGTACTGGATGATATTCTTCGCCAAGGCTTTGATGGACATAATTTTATTGTAGGCCTAAACGAGCATCTTCGTAATGTATTAGTCTGTAAGGACTCCGCTACTTTACCGCTGTTGCAAGTATCGGATACCGTTCGAAGTCGCTACCAGCAGCAAGCGGAGCGCACTCCTCTTTCATTTTTACTCACGGCTATGAATTTGGCGGGACAGTGCGATCTACAGTACAAAAACAGCAAAAATCAGCGGTTGCACGTAGAGTTGGCACTCATTAAAATGGCTTACATTGAATCTGCCGTAAAACTAGCGCAGCAAAGACCAGCATCGGAGGGAGATAAAAAAAAAGTAAACACACCGTCACCTGACTCTTCCGAAGCTACTACTAACAACGAAGACGCTACTAAGCCTCCAACATCAGAAGGACGAGGAACTACTCCTATTGGTCATGGAACCGCTCCCCGCTTACAAAGCACCATCCGAATTCCAAAATTAGGCCAGACACAGCCTCAACCGTCATCCAACGGAAACGGGCATGCTACTAAAGCAGCTGAGATAACCGAGGTAGATACAGCAGTAGCCGATACGGCGGTGTTGGAAGAGAATCCCGATCAGCCGATTTCTTTAGCTAAACTGGAAGAAGTGTGGAGCGAGTTCATTGAAGAGCGCCGAGCCATCGGTAAAGAAATTGAATACGTCCTGCTTAATCAGCCTATTAAACTAGAAGACGACGGAGTCACTATTGCGCTTATGTTTATTAGTCCAATTCAGGAAGACCAGTTTGACGGGGTGCGGGCTGATTTGCTACAGCGTTTGCGTCGCCGTTTGGGGAATTCGCAGATTAACGTAAAAACTACGGTAGTAAAAGAAGAACAAGATCGTCGCCCCTACACCCCTTCAGAAAAGCTTAATTATTTAAGTGAGAAGCATCCGTTGCTACGAGAACTCACTCAACGAATGGGGTTGGACCCTGATTATTAAAAATCTTACAATTCGCTACCAATTGCTTCCAGATCATCTTGGGTCAGCGGCTTGGTGATGTATTTGATCACCGCTTTATTGGTAATAATTTTGTCTACGTCCCTTCGGTCTTCAGAGCTGGACAAGATAATCACTTTAGGCTTTTGCTGTATCTTAGGTGGCAATGTCTCAAATTCATAGAGAAACATAAATCCATCCATGATGGGCATATTGATGTCAAGAAAAATCAGATCAGGAATTTCGCTGGGAGATTGAGCATTCTCCTGAAGATAGTCCAGTGCCTGTTGCCCCGAACTTTTTACGATAACACGCTCAGCAAACTCAGTAAGTTCTATGACCCGTCGGCTGATAAAATTATCAGTATCGTTATCATCAATAAGCAACACCAAACTAATCATTCACTAAGCCATTCTGTGGTCTACTCGCTTTACTATCAATTGTAAAGTTCTGTCGATATTTGCCAAATAAAAAATATGATTCGCCAAATACTGAATACACGTAATGTTTTATTCTAAATACAATAAGGAAGCAAATAAGGTATTCTACTTCATGGCTGAGAGGCAGCAATCCGCAATTGCTCACCAGCTTTAAGGTTAAAACTTTCTTTTTGATTCCATTCCATTAACTCCCGAATAGAAATGTTGTACTGTTGAGCGATCTGATACATCGTTTCCCCAGCTTTTACTTCGTGATAACCCTCAGCAATAACCGATACGTTACTCGAGGCCGGAAGAAGTAGTTTTTGCCCTTCCTGAATAGAATCATAGATTGACATTTGGTTATGACCGGCTAATTCGGCTGCCGATATGTTGTGCTGCCGGGCAATACTATAGAGTGTTTCCTGGGAGCGTACTGTATGGTAGGCAGCAGCATTTTCTGTTTCGCTTTTCAAGTTTTGGGCGGTGTTACTTTGCTCAGAACTATTTCGCCATGCTTGTTCAGATGCAATATCAGCGTTAGCTGACTGGGTAGACCGATTAGCCCCCGATGAAGTAGTAATCGCTTCGGTAGTAGCCAATCTAGTGTCGGTTGACGATGCAGTCGCTACAGATTCGGGTAGCTGATTAGCAGGCAACACCGCTGGGCGACGAAACTCTGCCGCAATAGTAGCAGGACGAATGTAGCGCAGCCAGAGCACCTGATAGGCTTGCAGCGGCTCCTCTTTTCGTAAGCGATTGTTTCTAAGTAGTTTATTGAGTTTAATACCAAATCGCTGCGATACGTCCCACCAATTTTCTCCTTCTTCAGCAATGTGGTAGTGGGCAGGCGCACGATTGTGCTTTTGTCGTAAATAATACGGCTGTCCGGAGACAATAGCTGCTCGCGGATGCCCTAGGTTATTAAACTTGATGATCTTACTAGGAGCCACGCCGGTACGGCGAGATAGCTGCTTTACGTCCTCCCCTTCTTTAGCAATTGCTGCCGGAATACCATTAACTAGTAATTGTTTTTTTCCGAACCAACGGCGAGTTTTCATCAGAGGAAACGCATCAGAATTAAACTCCTTTTCGTCCAGCATTGCGGTAGTAGCCCTTCTATTAGGTTTAGCTTGGGTGGGGGCGTTCTGGGTTTGGTTGGTAGCAATAGAGGGCTCGCGCGATTGCCCACTAAAGTCAGGAATGATCACTGGATAAGACTTATCCTGCGGAATCTTTCTTTGTTTCAGCCAAGTGTTGTACGGCTGAAGGTCGTCTTCCGTCACCCGAAATTCGTTGGCAATATCGCGCAAGGTTTTTCCTCCTCCGTTTTGGTACACAAAAAGCTGTACCGGCGGGTTAGGATTTTTCCCTACGGCACTCTCAAACGCAATTTTATGAGAAAGATACTTCAATACGTACCAGTGGGCTTTACCGTCTAATCTCATTACTTTTTTGCCGTTGAAGCGTTTGTCCGCTTTTTTTAAAGCGCCACCGGGGCCTTCGTAGTAAGCCATGAGTGCGTGTAGCCAATTATCGAATAGCGCGTTATTGTTTTTAAAGTAGCGAGCGGCTCCGCGAGTAGCCGTAATAATATTCATCCGCTCGTCCACTGTGCTATTGATGGTCAGACCCACTTCCTCAGCCGCCGCAACCTTAAACTGCCAGTAGCCAATGGCGTTAGAACTGGAAACTGCATCGCCGACTAATGCACTTTCTTGAACTACTAAATACTTAATATCTTCGGGAACATTTTCTTCGCGCAGCACTTGCTCAATTAGTGGGAAGTAAGCATCAATACGATCTACTTTAGCGTTGAAATATTTCTCGTAGCGAGTGAGCGCATCTACATCGGTTTGCACTTTTTTGCGAGCATTGGCAGTAAGCTCTACTCGAATATCCGCAAAAGATATTATTTCAGGTACTACCGTAGTTTGACCCTGTGCAATAAAGGTGAGGTGTAAAATCAGGTACCCCAGAACACTTATGTTTTTCATACCCTATTTCTTTTGAACGACCATTAATCCATCGCGTATTGGTAACAGAACGTTCTCTACGCGGGAATCTTGTTGAATGAATATATTGAAATCTTTGAGCACCTGCGTTTTGGTGTCAACTTCTGTGTCAGAACCTGCCACTTTTCCGTGCCACAACACATTATCGGCAATAATAAATCCACCGGAACGTAGCGTATCCAACGCCAGCTCATAATAGCGCGGATAGTTGGCCTTATCGGCATCAATAAAAACCAAATCGAACGTTTCTACTAAAGTAGGAATCAGTTCTAGCGCATGACCAATTTTTGCCTCAATGACATCTTGTAATTTCGCTTGTTGAATATACCGTTGCGCCATCTCACTTAACTCCTCATTAATATCTAGCGTAATCAGTTTACCTCCTTCGGGCAGAGCCGATGCCATCCAAATAGCTGAGTAGCCGGTAAATGTACCAATCTCTAAAATACGTTGCGGACGAATCATCCGTACCAGCATAGCCAGCACGCTTCCCTGTACCGGACCGGAAAGCATCCGGGGCATCAGCACTTTCAGGTGAGTTTCTCGCCGCAGTTCACGTAGTAAAGGGGTTTCTAATGTGCTATGCTCCTGAACGTATTTCTCTAAGGCAGCTGGTAGTAATTGCATGGTATACAAGTCTACAATAATCTGTGAGCATCGTCAATGGTAAGCTGGACAAATTGCGTATTTTAGTATGCATGCCTACTAAAATTCAGTATATTTGCTATCTATGAAGAAAGAATTAACCGTAGATTATAATATTAAAACAGCTTGGCATGCGATTTACCGGATGTACAATCAGCAGGCACTAAAAAACGACTTTACAACTTCTGTTGGTTATGTACTGCTCAACATTGATTCTAAGGAAGGAACCCCAGCTACCAAAATTGCCCCGCTTATTGGTTTAGAGTCGCGCAGCCTAACCCGGATGTTAAAGAACATGGAAGAGAAAGGACTGATTACCAAACAACCCGACTTGAACGACCGTCGCTCGGTTCGGATTGTGCTAACAGAATTGGGGCGAGAGAAGAAAGAAATATCGCGCAAGACTGTGCTGGATTTTAATAACGCCGTTCGGGCAACAATCTCCGAAGATAAGATTAACACCTTTTTTGAAGTTATTGACCATATTAACCAGATTGTAGAAGAAGAAATTAATCCACCTGTTGTAACCACCACACCATGAAGAAATACAACATCACCAAGGTAGCCATACTCGGTTCAGGAGTAATGGGTTCCCGCATTGCCTGTCACTTTGCCAATATTGGCGTAGAAGCCTTATTGCTGGATATTGTTCCGCGAGAACTAACTGAGAAGGAAGAGAAGAAGGGGTTGACCTTGGAAAGCCCGCAGGTACGCAACCGCATTGTGACCGAGTCTTTCCAACAAGCGGTCAAATCCAAACCCGCCCCGCTCTATCATAAATCGTTTGCCGATCGGGTTACTCTAGGAAATTTTGATGACGACCTAGACAAGATTGCTGATTACGACTGGGTGATTGAAGTGGTTGTTGAGCGATTAGATATTAAGAAACAACTGTTTGATAAGGTAGAGCAGCACCGCAAATCCGGCACGCTGATTACTTCTAACACCTCGGGCATTCCGATTAACATGATGTTGGAAGGCCGCAGCGAAGACTTTCAGAAGCACTTCTGCGGCACGCACTTTTTTAACCCTCCTCGCTACTTACGCCTACTGGAGATTATTCCGTCGCAAAAAACTGATCCAGAGATTGTCGATTTTCTGATGCACTACGGTGATCTGTACCTGGGTAAAGAAACAGTACTCTGTAAAGATACCCCAGCGTTCATTGCCAACCGTATCGGCGTATACAGCATTCTGTCTACCATGCATACTATCGAGAAGATGGAACTAACCGTAGGGGAGGTAGATAGTCTCACTGGCCCGATCATCGGACGGCCCAAGTCGGCCACTTTCCGCACGATGGATGTGGTTGGCTTAGACACTACTGTGAATGTGGCTAACAACTTATTCGGAGTGCTGAAGCAGGATGAAGCCCGCGATATGTTTCAGTTGCCGGGTATCATGAAGTCACTCTACGACCGAAAGTGGCTAGGCGATAAAACCGGACAGGGCTACTACAAAAAAATCAAGGACGAAAAAGGTAAATCGGTTATTCAGGAACTGAATCTGGAGACTTACGAGTACGGAGATCGTACTAAAGCCAAGTTTCCTTCGCTGGAGATGGCCAAGCCCAAAGATGATCTTAAAGAGCGACTGAAGATTCTGGTAAGTGCTCCAGATAAAGCCGGTGAATTTTACCGCGCTCACTTCTACGACGCTTTTAAATACTGCTCTAATCGTATCCCAGAAATTGCTGATGAACTCTACCGAATTGATCAGGCCGTTTGCGCGGGTTTTGGTTGGGAGTACGGCCCGTTTGAAACCTGGGATATGCTGGGCGTGAAGAAGACGCTGGAGAAAATGGAAGAAGCGGGCTACAAGCCCAACCAATGGGTGTATGATATGCTGGAAAACGGAGCAGAAAGCTTCTACAAAGCCGAAAACGGCAAACGCCTCTACTACGATATTGATAGCAAATCCTATAAAGTAATTCCAGGAACCGATGATTTTGTGCTGCTGGATACGCTGCGAGAAAACAAAGTACTGTGGAGCAGCGACGGAGCCACGATCTTTGAATTGGGTGATGGTATTCTGAACGTAGAATTCCACACCAAAATGAATACGCTGGGCAATGATCCGGTAGAAGCCATTAACCGCGCCATTGATATGGCCGAAAAAGACTACGTGGGTGTAGTGATCGGTAACGAAGGGCAGAACTTCTCCGCCGGAGCAAATCTGGCGATGCTATTTATGTATGCTATTGAGCAGGAGTTTGACGAGGTAGATATGATGATCCGCCAGTTTCAGCGCACCATGATGCGGGCTCGCTACTCTTCTATTCCGGTAGTAGTCGCTCCCCACGGTATGGCATTGGGTGGTGGCTGTGAGCTTACCCTGCATGCCGACCATGTACAAGCCGTCGCCGAAACCTATACGGGACTGGTGGAAGTAGGCGTGGGATTAATTCCCGCTGGCGGTGGTACCAAGGAACTGACACTACGCGTTTCCGACAGCATTGAAGCGGGCGATGTAGAACTAAATGCTTTGCAAAACTCTTTTATGAATATTGCTACTGCCAAGGTATCTACCTCAGCCGAGGAAGCACGCGACCTACACTACTTACGCGAAAGTGATAGAATTACGATGAATAAGACGCGTTTGATAGCTGATGCCAAAGAGGCAGCCTTATCACTGGCTGAACAAGGCTACACTCAACCTGCCCAGCGCAAGGATATTAAAGTGCAGGGCAAAGGCGGTATGGCGCTATTCTTAGCTGGTATCTACGGAATGCGTCAGGGGAATTACATCTCGGATCATGATCAGAAAATTGCCGAAAAGGTTGCCTACGTCATGTGCGGTGGCGAGCTATCGTACCCCCAAATGGTTTCGGAACAGTACCTGTTAGATTTGGAACGGGAAGCCTTTCTCTCTCTTTCCGGAGAAAAGAAGACCCTTGAGCGAATTCAGTCGCTGCTGCAAGGCGGGAAGCCTCTCCGGAATTAGCGACCATCCATTAAACGCTATCTTCCAAACCGATGCTCGTAAGGGTATCGGTTTTTTCGTTAGCATATTATTTTCATTTGTTTCTTTTGAGATAGCTACTATCTATATATTCTCTTGATTCTAAAAATAGATCAATGTAAGTAATTACATAATTATATTAATATTATTTATAATTTTAATATTATAATTGTGATTGTATATAATTTATCTTGTTTAACGAGACGATTATGAAGATGAAATTAACGAAGAAATTAGCATTGGTTCTGGCAGTAGGATGTATAAGCATAAACACAATAGCTAGTAGTCCGGATAGCGAGGATGCTGATTTTTCTTTTTCACCCAACAAAAACAATACAACGGTAATGGTAAGAGCATGGAATTTATCATCTAATGCGCCAGCTACAATTAAAGTATTAACTGAATCTGGAAAAACTGTATATGAAGAAGCTGTAGGGAAAAAAGATAAGCATATTAAGCGCTATGATTTTTCCAAAATGAAATCAGGTAAATACACTCTAGTTTTGGCAAGTAAGACAGGTGAAGTGAAGAAACCTTTTATTGTAGGAAATGGACTAGTTCGTGAAGATAAGAGTGCCGCTTACACATACTTTAGACCTCGAGTAATCGAGAAAAACAAGGAGCACTCATTACATATAGCATTTAGTAATGTTACCGACGTACCATTAAATCTAGTTATCACAAATTACCAAAATAGTGAGGTTTACTCGACTAAGGTAGCTGGTTATCAGGACTTCAACAACATGATTAATCTGAAGAAACTACCCGCAGGTCATTATACCGTCAGAGTATACAATACCGAATATTTCTATGAAACTAAGATAAGAAATTATTAAGCGTTGCAGATTAATTCTGTAAGTTCAATTCAAAAGACTGATCATATACGATCGTATGTGATTAGCGTGTATTGAGGCGTTGTTCAATGACCTGCGCTACCTTCTGGTCAAAAGGCACACCGTTACACTGTTCAGTAGTAGTAACTACTGAGGTAAGCACTTGCCAAGTATCGGCTCCTTTGCGCGTTTTGTTGCCGCAACTTATTTTCGATGCACTACCGCGGGACGCCGACTTCGCTCGGCGGCATTATTAGTAGCCGGTACTGATTCATAGAGCAGAAAGGTAAATAGATGATCGGCCTGTTTTCCCAAACGGTTCCAAATGCTTAGTTCGGCTGTAGTTTGGGGCGGGCTTCTTAGCAGTTCTACCGACCGAATAGCTAGTTGAATGTAGCCATCCCGATAAGCATGAGTTGATAATCTTCTCTGGGGCGCAATTGCGATTTGTCCCTTCGCGAAGGATATGAAAAAGATGGTTGAGTAATGCATTTTAAGGGTCTCTAAATCCTAAGAAAAATGCTAGACCCAACCATTAGTACAAAGATATCAGCCTTTTTGCAAACTTCTATCATCGGGTCACTTTCTGATTTGTATGCGCTCTTAGTAGCCGGTGATTTACACACGGTGGAAGACCGGCTCTCGGAGTGCTCACGTCAAATGCATAGCGTTGTCTTGGAGCTACTGCTTCCTGCGGCAGCCTGGGAATTTGAAGACAAGTGTCCATGTCCTGCTGGTGTAAAAGGGGTGCGGCGTTCTCATAGCATTCGCATCGCTACCAGGCATCAGGTCGGCTTGACGAGCCTTTACTACAAAGAAGTGCCCGAAGACTACCAAGGCAGTCGCCGCCCCTTACTTGACCATTGGAACACCCTTGAGGGAATTAGCCCGTTACTGTTTGATCGGACGGGGGTTTATGGCGATGCTTGCCCCTTCCTATGATCTTGCTCATTAAGGACTTACCAAGTTCGGCCTGACCCTATGTTTGTCTTCGGTGCAGAAGATAACCGCCCGGCTGGCCGAACGTTGTGACGATGTGGGTCATGAAAATCTGATTGTTGAACCCCACTATAGCGTTGAGAATAAAACGGTGGTGATCAGTATCGACGGGGGACGCAGCCGGGTGCGAACGTATACCGGCCAACGCAACGAAAACGGCCAGGCCACTTACCATACCCCTTGGCGAGAACCCAAGCTCTTTGTGATTGATGTGCTGGATCATCAAGGCCGCCCAGAGCGCCACGAGTTACCCATCTACGGCAGCCAATTTCATGAAGACAATGTGCTGGGCTTGCTGGGTCGCTATCTGAAAAAGATCAATATACATCAGGCCGCTCAAGTCCAACTTATTGCCGATGGGGCACCTTGGATATGGCCGCCATGGAATAGAAGCGCGTGCTGCCGGTGTTGATCGCGGCGGGGGTGCCAAAGCAACGCCTGGTTCAGA
>CAKZPJ010000484.1 GCA_937138955.1 uncultured Flammeovirgaceae bacterium
GACAAAAAAATCTCTCCTAATAAATCAAAAAATATTACTCAAACAGCTTCTTACAATTCTCATTCCGAAAGATCCCTAAGAAAGGTACTGAAAATTAGTGTGTTATGGAAACTCTTGCGGTTTAGAATATCTTCGTCACCTCAAAGTAATCAACGATTACCCAAGATCTGTTTCTTCAATTCTTATAGTTACCGAATGACATTTATACATGATAGTAAAGAACGATTCGTTCCAAATTTAGGTTTTTGATAGAGTAGAATTTAGATTAGTCTAAAAAAATTTCTTTATTTGCATAAATATGATCGGAATGAAAATTTTTGGTGCCTATTTTCTCCTACTTATTCTAGCCATATCGCCTACTTACGCTCAGGTGCTATTACAAGGAAAAATAAGCAGTGGTGGCAATCCATTGAGCTACGCCAATGTTGCCATTGAAGGAAGCAGCGAGGGAACCTACACTGATAAGAATGGGGAATTTTCACTAGAAACCATGCTAACGGGCGAGCAGAAGCTAGTTATTTCAGAAATTGGCTACCGTACCCAAACGAAGGTCATCAACTTAAACGAGGTAGCTAATAAAATTCTCCATCTAGGAGCGATTTCCTTGCTTGAAGATGCTCTAGGATTGGAAGAAGTAGTTGTAACCGGTACGATGAAGGAGACCTTTGTTAGCTCTTCTCCGGTAAAAATTGATGTAGTCACTTCGCGCTATTTAGAGCAAACCATCGCTCCTACCAACATCGTAGAAGGAATTTCGCTGGTCAATGGGGTACAGGAAGTGGTAGCTTGCGGAGTCTGCTTCACTAATAGCATCAGTATTAATGGTTTACCTGGTCCTTACACCGCCATACTGATGGACGGCACACCTATGTACGGAAATCTGGCGTCGGTTTACGGTCTCAATGGTATTCCTACCCAGATTATTGATCGGTTTGAGGTAATCAAAGGGCCAAGTTCTACGCTCTATGGTTCTGAAGCGGTGGCCGGGGTCATCAATATCATTACCAAAGACCCAGCGAAACAGCCACTGCTTTCGGTAGATCTGATGGGAACTTCCCACTTAGAATCATTTGGAAATATTGCTTTGGCTCCTCAAGTAGGTTCTTGGGATGGTTACGTAGGATTGAACTACGCTTACATTAACGATTTTGATGATGATAATCAGGATGGGTTTGGTGACAACGTTAATCTCGATCGTATTTCATTATTTACTAAGTGGTCGCAACAACGAAAAGACCGGAAGAAAACCACTATATCGGCAAAGTACTTCTATGAAGACAGACGAAATGGAGTAGAAGCTTTCCTAAAGGATCGAGCGTACCGTACTTTACGGGGCAGCGACGAAATTTATGGAGAAAGCATATACACCAATCGCTTTGAGCTATTTGGTACCTACGAGCTGCCTACCTCTAGCTATTTTAAACTAGACTACTCTTTCAGCCATCATAAGCAAAATAGCTACTATGGAGCCGATTTTTATCAGGCTGATCAGACCATTGGATTTACCAACTTCATATGGAACCCTTCCACTGAAAATCACGATGTAGTAGTAGGGGCTACCGCTCGCTACCAGTCGTACGATGATAACACCATTGCTACCGAGGTTGCCCAGAATGGTAATATTGTAAACCAACCGGATCATCAATTTATCCCAGGAGTATTTGTGCAAGACGAATGGGATGTTACCCGACGGTTCACAGTTCTGGCGGGCTCCCGCCTGGATGTTTACGAAAACCATGGGGCAATTTTCTCACCGCGACTAAATGCTAAATACAAACCGGGCGAGTGGACTACCTTTCGAGCCAATTTAGGAACAGGTTTCCGACTGGTAAATTTGTTTACGGAAGATCATGCCTTTGTTACGGGACAGCGTACGGTAGAAATTCTGGAAGACTTACAGCCGGAGCGTTCGTATAATGCTGCGGTCAACCTTAACCACGTTTACACACTGGGTAATAGCCAGGGTATGGTAGATGTTGATGTATTTTACACCTATTTCACCAATAAAATCATTCCTGACTACGATACACCTGGCAAAATTCTTTACGCTAATACCGATGGTTTTGCAGTTACGAAAGGGATAGGCGTTAGCGTAAACCACCAGTTTCAGTTCCCGCTATCACTTAATATCGGGGTGAATATTCAGGATGTAACTGAAACTGAGCCGAATGCGGAAGGAATTGATGAAACCCGCCACATAGAATTTGCTTCCCGCTGGAGCAGTGTTTCTACCGCGAATTATCATTGGAAGAAACCAAATATTACGTTCGCTTACACATTACGTATGACTGGTCCTATGGCTCTACCGGAAGTTTATGATCTAGATGAGAACGGACAGCAACTGCCAACATCCCGACCTATTGAGTCTACTTTGTTCGGCCTTCACAATATTCAAGTTACTAAGCAATTCAGTCCCGCTTTTCAACTGTATGGTGGGGTTCAGAATCTATTTGATTATCGGCAGGAGATTTCACCGCTGGTAGGTTTCGACGACCCTAATGCCGTTCCTGGGTTTAGTAGTTACTTTGACACTTCTTACGCCTTTTCCCCGCTGCACGGACGGGAAGTCTACTTAGGCTTCCGCTGGAACTTATCGAGATAGCCACTTAAGCCTCTACCATATGACTAGTGGATTCCTGCTCTCCTTTGGTTTCCAGTTCCGCAGCTTCCTTCTTAATTTTTCCGTAAGTAAACGGAGCCAACATCAACCCAGTGAAGGTCTTAGGGTAGTTGGGCATTCCGTAAACACCAATATCGTCACTAGGTGTTTTGCCTTTGGGCAGATAGAAAGTACCAAACAATATATCCCAAAAAATAACATCGCCACCGTAGTTAGAATTGCCTTCTTCAATATTTTTGGAGTGATGATAACGGTGGTTTTTGGGAGATGAGAAAATATAGTCAAACGGCCCTAGAATTAAATCCATGTTAGTATGTTGGAAACGTCCAATGGTTCGACCTAAAAGCATGGTAACGAATACAATTTCTACCGGAGCCTGTACGTAGGCTAATGGAATACCCCAAAGAAAACTAGAAACCAACCCTTCTAGCGGATGCGAGCGGGCGGCATTGAACCAATAAAGCCGAGTAGAAGAATGGTGTACCGCATGCCAGCGCCACATAAATTCTGACTCATGCATCCACCGATGGTACCAATATCGGAAGAAGTCCTTCACTGACAGAAGAAGAAAAACTTGTATTACCGGATGGATACTAGTTGGCCATAACCCTTGCCCAATTTCAGGGGAAATCTCCTGGACAATCAGCGTAATTGTCACTAATTTGATAGGCTTGTTTATGTAATCTCCCCAGAATTTACTACCAAAGAAAAGCATGACATCGGTAGATGTTTCGTCATCGTTTAACCATTTCCTGCTAAAAGGAATCAAATGCTCCAACGGGGCAAAGATGACTCCTAATACCACAAATAGCCCGATAGTACCTAAAAAACTACCAAAGGTAAAACCATTCTCAACTAGCTTAAACCCAACGATCAGGGTTAACGCCATGAACAATGGATAAATTATCACTTGCAGTATTTTCTTAAATAAAGTATCCTCAATTTTATAACTCAGTGGCTCAATCTTTTTAAAAAGCCAGCGAAAAGGGGATAAAACATATTTCTGCGAAAGATTTTCGATATACAGAAAAGGAGTTTCCAGCGCATTGATAATTTTTTGCCAGAAGGGAGGAATGTCAGGCTTAGTTTCCATAGGTTGTCAGGTAGTGGCTC
>CAKZPJ010000485.1 GCA_937138955.1 uncultured Flammeovirgaceae bacterium
TTTCATTGTTGCCGATGACTGGGGCTACGGTGATTTGGGAATTCACCGAAGCACGTTCATCAAAACCCCCAATCTTGACCAGATGGCTGCAGAAGGTATTGACTTTCAGAATTTTTCGGTCAGCAATCCGGTATGTTCGCCCAGTAGAACGGCCGTGATGACTGGGCAGTTTCCTGCCCGTCATTCGGTTCACGGACATTTTGCTAGTATAGAATCACACGCAGCTCGCAACATGCCCGACTGGCTCAACCCCCAAGCTCCTATGTTACCCCGTATGCTAAAAAAAGCAGGTTATGCTACCGCCCATTTTGGCAAGTGGCATCTTACTAATGTACACGTTGAGGATGCACCCTCACCTATAGCGTACGGATACGATGAGTTTGGCTGCTTTAACTTATCTCCAAGGTTTAAGCAAGCGCATGCCGATTCAACTATCGCACGAACGATAGATTTTATTGAGCGCAAAAAAGATCAACCGTTTTTTATCAATGCGTGGATACACGCTACGCATACGCCCCATTATCCCAAAGAAGATTATTTACAGCAATACCGTGAGCTAAACGAACAACAGCAGGTGTACGCTTCCATTGTTACCGAAGCAGATTACCGTATTGGGTTGCTATTTAAAAAATTGAAAGCATTAGGGATAGATGAGAATACCCTGGTTATTTTTTCGTCGGATAACGGGCCGGAAAAAACCGGAAATAATAAAGTAATCCCTGATGCTTCTACTGGTAAAGGTTTGGGTACGTATTACTCTGTTGGCGAAACTGGAGGGCTAAAAGGTAGAAAACGTTCTCTTTTCGCGGGTGGTGTTCGCTTACCCTTCATTGCTCGTTGGCCTGGGATTATTCCGGCGGGAAAGGAAGATAAAACAACGGCACTGGCTGCGGTTGATATATTGCCTACTTTGGTTGAACTCGCCGGGACTAAATTTCCCAGAAGATACCAACCCGATGGAGAAAGCATTGTAGAAGCTTTGAAAGGAATACCATTTGCAAGAAAAAAGCCTATTTACTGGCAGTGGAAGTACGCTTCCGCGAAGAATGAATTTTGGCCAACTACTGCCATTCAAGAGGGGAATTGGAAATTATTGATAAGTCACGAAACCGGACAGAAAGAGTTATATGATATAAAAACCGATTGGAAAGAAGAGAGAAATCTAGCCGAGCAGTATCCAGATAAGGTAAAAACACTTAGCAGCGAAGTCAACCAATGGGTAACACAGCTACCCGAAAGTCCCCCGGAAGATTGTTTTTCAGAACATAGAAATGACCTAAAGAAATAACAGTAAAAATAAATCTATTAGGAGCTTTATAAGCTATGGCGTGTTGAAATTCAAACTATGACGGCGATCGCCCACGACTTCAAGATTAGCCGAGTTCCTCTTATTAACCTACTTCATTATTTCTACAATATTCGTCCAATAGAACCCTAAACCCTCTCTTACTATGAAACCATTAATTAGAAAACCACTTCAAAGTGTAGTAATACTCATTTTGTTATTTTCTGTAGTTCATTGTTTTAGCCAGCCCTATCCAAATCCTTATCGAGTGGTGGAAAATTGGGCCAAGCTACCCAATGGAAGAATCATGGGGGCTGTCGGTAAGGTAACCATTGATCCCGATGGTGAACATATCTGGGCAGTCATTCGATGCGATGCAACTGAGCCGGATCGATTTGGTGATGAGTGTCTTGATTCAGATTTAGATCCAATACTCAAGTTTGATCAGGAGGGTAATATTGTACATCGTTTTGGCGGCGGCATGTTCATATGGCCTCATGGTATAGATGTAGATAACGATGGCAATATATGGGTGACGGATGCTGTTTCTGATAATCGCATCCCTGAAGGTGCCCAACGAGGACATCAGGTTATTAAATTTAGTCCGCAGGGCGAAGTACTCATGGTATTGGGTAATCCGGGGAAGCCAGGAAACGGAGAGTATGAGTTCAATTCTCCTTCAGATGTGATTGTAGCTGATAATGGGGATATCTTCATTGCCGATGGTCATTCACAAGACACGAACAACCGCGTAATGAAATATTCTAGTGACGGAGCCTTTATCAAGTCCTGGGGTAAAACCGGTTATGGCCCAGGTGAATTTAAAAGTTTACATGGACTGGATATTGATATGCGCGGTAGATTGTTTGTAGCCGATAGAGGGAATAACCGCCTTCAGATTTTCGACCAGGATGGAAACTTTATAGCCCAATGGACCCAATTTGGAAAACCCAGTGGTGTTTTCTTTGATGAAGACGATAATATATACGTTTCGGATTCAGAATCTGATAATGTGCAAAATCCTGGATGGGAAATGGGTATAAGAATTGGTGATGCCCATTTAGGATGGGTACACTACTTCATTATGTTACCTACTGGTGATCCCCGCGTCACAACGACGAATGGGGCAGAATTTGTCGCTGCAGATAAATACGGTAATCTATATGGCGGTGAACCTGGCCCCCGTAAATTACAAAAATACGTAAGAGTCCGACCATAAGAAACGATAAAACAATAAGATACCCATTTGAACTTGTTCACATAAGATAAAGGTTAGACAGATTCTAAGAAGCTGTTTGAGTTATATTTTTTGATTTATTAGGAGAGTGTTTTTTTGTCAATCTAGGCTCTTTTTGAGTGGCGTAGCCTACGCTACGGTGCGAAAAAAAGCCGACGAGTGGCGGAAAAAGATTCCTAAGAAACAAGAAGAGTTAACTCAAACAGCTTCTAAGAATAGGAAACACCCGATCCTTCAGAATATCCTCCTTCCAAATATTATAATGTCTTATACAAAATAGTATCAAGATTCACTAAAATAAGTAAGTATCAACGCCACAGTATTTCATATATTTAGTAGAAACGCAATCTGTTTTATCTTATGGAAAACTACCCAAGTATTTTAAACGATGTAATGGGACCCATTATGCGGGGACCATCCAGTTCTCACTGCGCAGCATCACTAAGAATTGGCCGATTGTGCCGGGCACTTATGGACAATGAAATCACCGACATTCTTATTGAGTTTGATCCCAATGGATCATTGGCCACTACCCATAAAAGCCAAGGTTCTGATATGGGGTTATTCGGTGGTTTTTTGGGTTGGGAGGCCTACGATGAACAACTGAAATTTGCCGAGGACGCGATAAAGGGAGCGGGCATTGAAGTAGAGATTGATATTGTAGACATTGGTTTTTCCCATCCGAACACCTATAAAATTACCCTCACTAATACGAAAGAAACCCGGCAACTCATTGCCCTATCTACCGGAGGTGGTATGATTGAAGTTATTGAAATTGACGGTGCAAAGGTATCTATGGCCGGTGATTACTACGAAACACTGATCTATTGTACGTCAGGGGATGAGATGAAAAATATCATTGATGCAGAGATGGAATACGATACATTGCAACTGCACCAAGGGAATGATCTTTTCGTGGAAATAAAATCCCAGCAACCGCTGGATGATCTTCTGTATGACAAGCTCCTCAACCAGAAGGGTATTCTCTTCATTAAGCAGCTCTCGCCAGTATTACCAATTATGTCCCGTAAGAATCTTAAAGTTCCCTTTATTACTTGTGATGAAATGTTGCAGTACAATCAGGGTAAAAATTTACCCTTGTGGGAACTGGCTCTCCACTTCGAAAGTACGCGAGGTAATATCTCACAGAAACAAGTCTGGGGCAAGATGAAGGAGATTGCCAACATTATGGAGTCTTCTGTCCAAGCTGGGC
>CAKZPJ010000486.1 GCA_937138955.1 uncultured Flammeovirgaceae bacterium
GAAACAGGAGTCAGTTCTTCGGCGGTAATTGATTGACGAACAAAGGGTGGTGGTTTGGTAGGAATAGGTTGAGTTGGCCACGCTGCTTCTCCTATCAAATCGCTACTGGGCACCGGACGTTCTTCTACCGGAAATAGTGGTTCGCCGGTTTCTCGGTCTAACATATAAACAAAACCAGTTTTGGTAACTTGGGCTACTGCTTCTACTGGAGCTCCATTGTGTTCTACGGTTACCAGATTGGGGGAAGTCGGGTGATCGTAATCCCAAAGATCGTGGTGAACGGTTTGATAGTGCCAGATACGTTCTCCGGTTTGAGCATTGAGGGCGAGTACGCAGTTGGCAAAGAGATTTTGTCCTGTGCGTTGCCCACCGTAGAAGTCAAACGCTCCTGAGCCTGTTGCGGCAAACACCCAACCGCGCTCTTCATCCAGACTTAAGCCTCCCCAAGAATTCGCCCCGCCTACGGTTTCCCAATCATCTTCTTGCCAGGTATCGTAACCAAACTCATCCGGGTAGGGAATAGTACGAAACGTCCAAGCCAGCTCTCCACTAATAATATCGTAGGCTCGAATATGCCCCGGCGAAGCCTCGTAGCCTTCTCCCAAGGCCGAACCAATAATTAGTAAATTCTGATAGACGATTCCGGGTGAAGTCATCCAAACGCTTAGGTTTTCGGGATCACGACCCAGGTTTTCGCGCAGATCAATTTTCCCATCCTGGCCGAAGGTCTCAATCAGTTGTCCGTTCTCAGCGTTTAGCGCGTAGAGGTTCGGCCCAGCGGAAGTAATGATTCTTTTATCCTCACCCTGCTCCCAGTAGGTTACGCCCCGATTTACTCCGGTAGACTTCCATTGCTCCGCCGGATTAAACACCCACTTTTCTGCTCCGGTAGCAGCATTTAAGGCGATAACTTTCAGTTGAGGAGAAGTAGCGTACAGCGTACCATCAATCATAATTGGATTGCACTGAATAGCCGAACGTTCGGTAGCATCTCCGGTCTGATACGTCCAGGCTATCTCTAGCTGATTGACATTTTGCGTATTTACTTGATCTAATGCAGAATACTGGTTACTCTTCTTGGTACCCCGATATACCTCCCAACCCGATTCGTCGGAATTACTAGCAAATTCATCCGACTGCGTACTAGTGCAGCTTGAGATTGCAATAGTTAGGGTGACGGCTATAACACCCGTAATTCTACCAAACTTTGCAGTCAAATGGTCAGCAAATTTATTAGGGATAGAAGAAAAATGAAAGCATATGATAGCTTTAAGCATAGTAGGTTGTTGTAAAGGAAGACTACCAAGCTAGTAAAACTTTTATAAACAAAAAATGAGCGTTTTGAGGATTAGGGATTTGTATCTAGGGTTTAGAATTGAGTAGTATCAAAATATGACACTTATATCTTATCTTTGACCAACTTCTAACATCCATGACCCAACACCTAAAACCTAAACCTATGCAAAAGCATTTAATTTACAGCTGCCTACTCGTCGCATTTACGGCCTGCGATATTCCTTTTAGTACTGCCCAGGAAGAACCCGGCGAAACCCAAACTATTACTCAGCAGATTGAAGCGGAAGGGGCTGAATCTGTTTCTACTACTATTGAGATGCGGGCTGGTAAGCTTACCGTAACCGGTGGAGCCAAACAACTGATGAACGCAGACTTCACATTTAACTATGATTCATGGGAACCAGAAATCTCCTACGAAACTCAGGATGAAACCGGCTTTCTGGCCATTGAGCAACCAGAGTTACAAAACCTGAACATCAACCTAGGTGATGATGAGCAAGTGAATGAATGGGTCATTCAACTGAACGACAATGTTCTTCAGGATCTGTCGTGCAATATGGGAGCAGGTGAAACCGATATGGACTTACGGGGACTGACCCTCAACAGTTTGGATATTAAGGCGGGTGTAGGCGAGCATACCATCAACCTGCGCGATTGCTCTCTGCCCGAACTAGATATTAAAGCCGGGGTGGGCGAAGTTACTATCGACCTGACGGGCGAGTGGCGCAACAACTTGGTAGCGGATATCAAAGGAGGCATTGGCGAACTGAACCTATCGCTGCCTGGCACGGTAGGCATCCGATTAGATATTGCCGGAGGACTAGGCGATATAGACGTTCCCAGTAGCTTCCGCAAGGACGGGCGAATCTACACGAACGACCTATACGAAACTGCCGAGCACACCCTAGATTTTGATATTAAAGCTGGTTTGGGCAGCATTAATGTTGAAGTGGAAGAAGTAATTTGATTTCTCGCCTCTTTCAAGAGCTGATTAGTAGTATTCACCATTGGGTGAGTGGTACTTAGCAATTTATGCCTCTTTCTCATATTACTTTCCAGAAACTCGATACTATCTTGCCTATGTCATTTCGCATGGATCTTACTATAATAGAATCGTTGTTTGATAGACTACAGTCTTAACACATTGGAACTCTTTGAAAGAATATCGAATACTTATGAAAATAAAGACAATTACTATTGTTGGGGGTGTAATTTTTTTGTTTGCTATCGTATACTATTATTATTTCACCAATGGCCCTTCTTTTTCAAACTTAGGGGGTTGGGAAATTTTGATCGTGCAGTTCTTTGCGTTGGTACTGTATATAGTAATTCCAGGTTTATTTATTTATCTCGCTCTCTTAGCTATTCGCCGTTTACGAACTCCCGTCCCCAAACCTATCATCCTCAGTCAAAACGGTAATGGTCAAAGTGAACCAAAGCACAGCCTGAAAAACTTCCCGCTCAAATTAAATGATCGCATTTCTTTTATTCCTACCGAAGAGATTGCCTGCTTCTACGCTCAAGATAACCACGTGTATCTGTACGATACTGATGGAAAAGAGCATTTGGTAGAATACACCTTGGCTGACTTAGAAAATAAACTTCCCCAGGAATTTATCCGCGTGCATCGCTCCAGCATTGTCAATAGCTATTTGATTCAGGAAATTAAAAAGCAGCCTGGCAGCCGGTTTATCATCAAACTGCGGGATGCTCAGCAAAAAGAAGTCGTTACCGGTCAAAGCTACGCTGCCCCCGTGAAGCAGTTGTTTGAGATTTAGTTGATAGTCCACAATCGACAGTTAATAGTCCATGGAAGATAGTGAACCGTGGACTGTGGACTGTCGTCTATGGACTATCGACTACAAACTATTGACTGGCGACAAAAATCAGCTTATCTTGCGGAATTGTCTGATTTACAATGTTATGGAAACACAACCATTTTATAAGTCGAACCTAGAGTCAGTCTCGGTTTGGGGAAAATTACGAGGGCAGAAATCTGAGAAGAACGCTGTCTTAGAAATCAATAACCTACTGTCTGAAAAGCCAACCTTAGATGTTACTCCTACCGATATTCTAGCGATTATCAAAAAGTACGAACTTAACCTGTACGCCAATTTCACCGATGGTTCGCTACGGGAGTTATACAAGGCCTACCTCCGCTATTGCTTTGACGATAATCATTTGGACGAAAAAGAAATCAAATGCCTTAAGCATTTGAAACGTCTATTGGGGCTAAGCGACAAAGATATAGATTT
>CAKZPJ010000487.1 GCA_937138955.1 uncultured Flammeovirgaceae bacterium
TCTATCTTCTAACTTCTCCTCTCTAGCTTCTAACCCCTCTAACTTCTTCAAAATATTTTCCGAAAGAATAATCCCTAAGTCTACCATCGTACCAATAGCAATGGCGATCCCGGATAGGGCTACAATATTCGCATCTACCCCAAAATAGCGCATGGCGATGAAAACCATCAGCACGGTAATAGGCAATATACTAGCAATAAGCAGAGAAGCTCGAAGGTTGAAAACCATGATAACCACCACCAATATTGAGATGAGAATCTGCAATGAAATAGCTTCTTCCAGCGTGCCCAACGTTTCATAGATTAATTGGGATCGGTCGTAGAACGGTACAATGGTGAGTTGGCTAACGGTACCATCGGCTAATGTTTTCTTGGGAAGGCCGGGGGCAATTTCTGCGATTTTACCTTTAACGTTGTTGATAACCTGTAAGGGATTGGCTCCGTAGCGAGCTACCACCACACCTCCCACAACTTCCGCCCCGCCTTTATCTAATAATCCTCTTCGCGTAGCTGGGCCGAGGGTGACCACACCTACATCCTGAATGCGGATAGGCACATTGGCATTCACGGCCACTACCGCTTTTTCAATATCTTCTATCGTCTTAATATACCCTAGACCGCGTACTAGATATTCAGCCTGATTGATCTCAATGGTTTTGGCACCAACATCTTTGTTGGACTGCCTTACCGCATTCATCACTCGGTGCAGTGGAATGTCGTACGCTTTAAGCGCATCTGGATTCACGTCAATCTGGTATTCCTGAACGAATCCACCTATGGAAGCCACTTCTGAGACCCCCTCTGTAGCGTTCAGTCCGTACTTCACGTAGAAATCCTGTACGGTGCGTATCTCGTGCAAATCCCAGCCCCCGGTGGGGTTGCCATTTTTATCTCGACCTTCCAGTGTGTACCAATAGACCTGCCCTAGCGCGGTGGCATCGGGTCCCAACGTGGGCTGCACCCCATCGGGTAAGAGATCGGATGGGATAGAGCTGATTTTCTCTAGAATGCGGGATCGGCTCCAGTAAAATTCAGTGTCTTCATTAAAGATGATGTAGATGCTGGAAAAACCAAAGATAGATGAGCTTCGGATGGATTTAACCCCCGGAATACCGAGTAGATAGGTCGTTAGGGGGTAGGAAATTTGATCTTCAATATCCTGCGGAGATCGACCCTGCCAATTGGTAAAGACAATCTGTTGGTTTTCACCAATGTCCGGGATAGCATCAACGGGCACGGGGTCAGATGGCAGGAAATCTACTTCCCAATTAAAAGGAGCCGTTACCATACCCCAGGCGATAAAGCCAATTAGTAATAGTACGGTAACCAGTTTGTTTTCTAAAAAGAATTTAATAGTACGGTTTAACACTTCTTTGATTAATTGATGTGCTAATGATTTAACATGCTGATGAGGTGATGGGATGATTAACTGACGGGATAATGATTTGATTTGCTGATGAGTTGATCTGCTGATGAGTTGATGTTTTGATTTGCTGGCAATCGGTTCATTAACCTATCAGCAAATCATTTAATCAGCATATCGAAGTATCAACTCATCAAACAATCAGCCGATTAGCAAATCAAATAAGGAATACCTGATACAGAATATCAATATCCTGCTCAATGAGGGGGGGGGAATAGTTGGCGTACTGAGAAGGTTGGTTTTCAGATGGGAATACAACGGTGAGAAAGGAAACAGCAAAAGCGGCAATAAACTCCAGGCTAAGACTCAGCTGGGGAACGGTCAGTTCATAATCATCTTCCAAATCTAACGACTGGTATTCGTTCTCACAGCAGGGTGTTTTCTTGAGCTGTAATGCATGAATTTGCTCTGACGGGCAAGGTTGCTCGTCCATGTTGTTCATTCCACAATCCAATATCTCATGACCGTGAACAAGCTGGGATTCCACCGCCGTTCCACCACAATAATGGGTAGCGATAGCCAAGCCCAAATTGCAGGAAAGCATCAAGAAGGCAAGCGATATGGCGATGATTTTTCTCACTAATATGAAGTAACGAAATTTCTTGAAATTTGTTAGTGCTACTTCAGAAAAGTTAAGAGTGCAGTGTTATGCTGCACTCTTTCAAACAGTAAATTCACTTTATCAAATCGATCCGAAAACCAGCTTTTCATACAGCGTGATTAACATCTTCAGCCTGTAGTTTATCGGTTTCCACGGTTAAAATACGGTCATCATGTTCGAGATCGACCTCCCACTTTAGAATGTCTTTATCCTCGTTCAAAACAGGAGTAACTATAGATAAGCAACCTGTGCAATTGACATTCGATTTAGATTTTAATGTGCTCCTTTTCTTTTACCTATATGTCTCAACTTCTTGTCCTTTCCGATGCAGAAGCCAACCACTTCGATCTGCCTCCGATGTTCAACAAGGTGCAGCGAAAAAAACATTTTGTGATTACTGGGTAAGGAAGTTAATACAGTCACTTTGCAAACCAAATACCTAGGTTGGGTTTGTATTGCAGTGGAGCTATTTCCGCTATACGACTCGTTTATTCTCAGTGGATTGTTTTCAGGATGAAGATATTCAGTATGTCATTCGGCTATTGAATGCGGATCTTTCGTTACCTATACTTTCGGGCTATTTATGAAAGCTCCATTGTCTACCATCACCGATCAAGTTAATGAATTCTAATCTTAGAAGCTGTTTGAGTTGTTACTTCGTGCTACAAACACGCCTTTTGGGCTACCACGTCGTTACTTTTTCAATCCATAGCGCTGCTATGCCTCCTCAAAAGTGCCTCGTATCGCCTCAAAATCCGTTGTTTTCGCATCAAATAATTAACTCAAACAGCTTCTAAGTACTTTGTAGGTGAGAAGAGAATACGTACAGCGAAATGCTTATACCTCTTAAATTTACCCCTTATTAACAACTTACAATTGGTGAAAATATAACTTGTCAAGTTATTTCATTCCTACTTCACTATTTTCAGTTTTCGGGCGAGTTAGTACTTCAATGCTTTGCTCTTCCATCATCTGATTGATGGTGGGTAAACGCTCGTTCAACAGCTCTTTTAAAGCCGAAATTTCCTGATCAATCTGAGTCGAAACTTCTTTTTTGTAGTCAATAGCCTGCTCAGTTGGCCGAAAATCACCAGCAGATTCATGCGTAGCTAAATACGCCAGTCGGTTATTGAGCTTAATGCCAAAGTTCAGCGGATCTTGGTAAGCTTCATTGCGTGTTTCGTGAATATTATTTTCAATCTCGGTCATCTCTTCGTCTAGCTCCTCAGAAGCTTTAAGGATAGCCTCGGCGTTAGGGTTGTCCTTCAATTTTTCTTTCACATACTCCAAGTCTTTCCTAAGGTTACGGATATCGATTACTGCTTGGTGCGCTTCTGAAAGCTTGTCCCGAACATCAATGAGAAAATCGAACTGAGCTTGTAAATCTTCTTGACTACTTTTTACTCGGGGATCTTTGAGTATTTCAAAAGACTGTTCTTGACTTTCGCCATTTAGGGTTAAACGAGCCTTGTAAGTCCCTGGTATTGCTTTGGGACCATCCGTATTGGAAGAATAAAGAATCAACCCTTTGAATGAAACTGCATCCGGGTACTGCATATCCCAAACGAATAGGTTGCTACCTTTTTTAGCGCGAAGCTTTTGTTTGGGCTTTTCTGAATTACTAGCAAATGTTTTAATTACATCACCGTTTTCTTCCAAAATTTCCAACTTCACCACATCGCTGCTGTCGGGCTTCTGTTGTAAATGATAGTAAATTATTACTCCCTCAGGGTGATTTTTTCCGTGTAATAAAGCATTACGGCGAGTACGGCCTTGCTGCTTTATACCATAACTAGGCTTAGGTTCAAACAGATGGAAGTCAGCTTGAACCACCGTTTCATTAAGTTGGTGCAATGGTGTGAGGTCATCAATCATCCAAAAACTACGGCCCTGAGTGGCCACAATAAGGTTGTTATCGCGCACCTGCAAGTCAGTGATGGGAACTTCGGGTAGGTTTAATTGGAAAGGCTTCCAACTGGCACCGTCGTCAAACGAAGCGTACATACCGTACTCCGTTCCGGCGTAGAGT
>CAKZPJ010000488.1 GCA_937138955.1 uncultured Flammeovirgaceae bacterium
GAGCCAATGGTAACCCACCCATTGAGCCAGTACCTGATTTTTTTGATTATGAAATGTGGACTGGACCGGCTCCAATGCGTCCTTACGATGGGCTACCCCACACGCGTTGGTGGCGAACGTTTATGGAGTACAGTAATGGGATTGTAGGCGATATGTGTGTACATATGCTAGACACCGTTCGGTGGATGTTAGATTTAGGTTGGCCTCAGCGTATTTCTTCGCAGGGAGGCATCTACGTACAAAAAGGCGGAAAGTCTACTATTTCCGATACTCAATCAGCAGTTTTTGAGTATCCGGAATTAAACTGCGTATGGCAGCACCGCAGTTGGGGCGTTCCCGCCGACCCAGAGTACCCTTGGTCATTTAAACTGTTTGGCGAACATGGTACTTTAGCTGGTAGTACTATGCAAGCTGATTTCACTCCGTACGAAAAAGGCGAAACTATCCACTTTGATGTACTTTACGAAAAGGAAAAATTCCCTGAAGATGTAACCGAAGATCGTATTGAGCTCAATGCTGCTCCGGCCACTCGGCTGCATATGCTAGACTTTTTGAACGCAATTGAGAATAATAGTAAGCCAGTAGCCGACATCATGAACGGACACATTTCTACGGCTTCCTGTATCTTGGCCAATACATCGATGGCGGTAGGTCGTCCGCTGGTGTATGATCCGCAAAAGATGATTGTTGTCGATGACTCCGAAGCAACAGAACTCCTCCAACGCCCTTATCGCGACCCTTGGAGTCACCCAATGCCAGATAAGGTATAGCCTGTCTGATAATAATTCACTCATTACTTTAATTACGTATCATGAACTATCATCTGTTTTTTATATTGCTATTGTCTCTACTAAATCTTATGCCTCAAAGTCAAGCGCAAGACCGAATCATCGCTCCGGGAGCTGAGCTAACACTAGTATCTTCCGAGTTCAAATTCACCGAAGGCCCCACAGCCGATCAGCAAGGGAACGTATACTTCACTGACCAGCCTAACAATCAGATTATGAAGTGGTCTACCGATGGAACCCTTTCCGTGTTTATGAAAGATGCCAGTCGGGCCAATGGTCTGTATTTTGACAATGAAGGCCATCTAATAGCTTGTGCCGACGAGAACAATGAGTTGTGGCGGATAGATGAAAATAAGGAAGTAACGGTATTGGTAGATGGTTACCAGGGAAAGAAACTAAACGGCCCCAATGATGTGTGGGTGCATCCGAACGGAGGTATCTATTTTACTGATCCCTTTTACAAGCGTGACTACTGGGATCGTGAAGAAAAGGAAATTGAACAAGAAAACGTCTACTACTTATCGCCGAAAGGAGAACTCACAATAGCGACTACTGATTTGGTACGTCCGAATGGTATTGTAGGTACTGCTGATGGGAAGACATTATTTGTAGCAGACATTAACGATAAAAAAACCTATCGCTACCAAATTGGAAAAAGCAGTAGTTTAAATAATCGTGAGTTATTTGTTGAGATGGGGTCAGATGGTATGACGCTAGACAAAGCAGGAAATCTCTACTTGACCGGGAAAAAAGGTGTCACAGTATTCAACCCTAAAGGTGAGCAAATTGAGCAGATTCCCGTACCCGAAGGTTGGACGGCTAACGTTTGCTTTGGTGGAAAGAACCACCAGAAACTCTTCATTACTGCCATGAAATCACTGTACACACTGGACATGAAAGTATCGGGGGGTCAGTAAAAAAGCTCTCCCGAAATATTAGGAGCTATTCCCCTCCCTGCGAAGGCTGCCACCAGCCGTTTCTTTTCCTAATGTATACGATCTGTCCAGTATGGTAGGCCATATGCGAAAGCATACTGGTAATTTCTGGACCACCC
>CAKZPJ010000489.1 GCA_937138955.1 uncultured Flammeovirgaceae bacterium
CGGATGTGCTTATGGAATGATTTAAAGACATCCATACGAAGAATGTCATAAAGCAATTGAGCACTGACGAATTCGGTAAGCGAACGGCTGGGCTTATAAACTAGGTTGTTCATACCCACTTCGTATTTGTAAGCAGCCTGTTCCAGAAACTTATCCAGCATATGGCTGCTGCCGGTTTCGAGAGATTCAAATAGACCTTTAAGCTCACTAAGAGAGGCGGGTAGGTCAAGAAATTCGTCCTTATTAAAAACCACTCGGTAGGAAGGATCGAGACGAACTAGGTCGTAGTAATCAGCTACCTGCTTATTGAAGGAAGCAAAGTAACGGTCAAAGACATCGGGCATCCAGTACCAACTGGGTCCCATGTCAAAAGTAAATCCTTGTTCTTGAAAGAATCGGGCTCTTCCACCGGCAATGCCGTGCTTTTCAACCACGGTGACATCGAACCCAGCTTGCGCAAGATAAGACGCGGCAGAAAGCCCTGAAAAACCTGCGCCTATTACAATAACGCTTTTTGGCATTAATCTTTAACTGAATAATTTTTAAGTACAGCTTTCAACTCTTTGCGAGCGATATGAATACGATTCTTTACTGTACCGATAGGAATATTCAAACGATCTGCTATTTCGTGGTATTTGAATCCCCGGTAGTGCATCATAAATGGAGTTTTATAAGCATCGTCTAACTTTGCGATAGCGCGGGTAATATCTTTCATTGTAAAGCTAGCGTAAGCCAGATTTTCAGTGATATTACTAGTACTGTTGATATAGTGCAGATTATCAGTAGTATCTATAAAAGTATTTCGGCGCACCATACGCTGATAATTAGTAATGAAGGTATTCTTCATAATGGTGTATAACCATGCCTTAAGGTTAGTACCATCCGTAAACTTATCACGGTTAGTAAATGCTTTCAGAATAGTTTCTTGAAGTAAGTCGTTAGCCTCTTCCATGTCTTTCGTCAATTTCAATGCGAAAGGCTTAAGAGATTTGGACATTTTGTCTAGCGAGTAACTGAATTCTAGTGCAGTCATAAAGGTAACCTTTTGGGTTTGTTAAAAAATATGGATAAACAGTTAAACAATAATAGCAAAAAATGTTTATGAATTCCAAATAATTGTTAAACAAAAAGATAAAAAATTTTTATTTAACAGTTTTAAAAGCAATTTTTATAAAAATATCTTTATAAGATTGAAGTAAAAAAATATTCGCCTTATGCAGTATTTGTTTACCTTGCTTCTGATGTAAGTTATACAAAATAAATGAGAAATGGCAAAAGCAGTTGTCTTAATTCTAAAAACGCTTAAGTATCCAGTAAAAAATTGTTGATACAATAGAAATTAACACAGGATAACGTTAGGTTATACGTAAGCCAATTAAAACTGTTTAAACAAACGTCCTCTAAGTCGCTTAGGAAAGTGTTAAGGGGGTGTATTAAGAAAAATGAATAGAACTACGCAGTTTGCTCTAGTCTATTCTCCTCAACAAATGAAATAAAATGCTCAATGCGAGTGAAAACGTGAGCGTTCTCTGAAGTGGCTACATCTTGTCCAATAATTTGATAACCACTGAGTAAGATCTGTGCCTCTGAAAATGTATCAGAAAGGCGGTTCACGTATTCTTGTACCTCAGAGGCAGAAGGACTTGTAGTAATAATTGTTAATATGTAATCGGGTCGATGGATATCGTAAATAGATTTTAAATCGGCAAAGGGAAGGTTTTGACCGAAATAGACTACTTTCTGCTGACGAGCTTTAATTAGGTAACAAATAAATAGAAGAGTAATTTCGTGTAACTCGCCTTCAGGCAAGTAAAGTAGATACTTGTTGGTATCACCGTTTGTATTCACGTACTGCCCATCAATAGCTACAATAAGTTTCTGTCGAATTAAGTTAGTAATAAAGTGCTCTTGAGCCGGGTTTATTGCACCAGTTTGCCAAAGAATCCCAATCTTAGAAAGAAAGGGATAAACCACATTAATCATGGTACTCTCAAAGCCAAGCTTGAGAATATTAGTGGCCATGATTTTTTCAAATCGATCTTCATCCAGATCAACCATTGCTAAAATAAGCGTATTGATTTGATCAGGATACCGTAGGTTCTTTTCGGTAAGATTAAGCACCTCTTTCCGCATTTGCTCATGACTCAGGCGGGCGATCTTTGATATCTTGTAGCCGTTATCTTTCAGAAGAGCGATATTGAGCACAAGTTTTAGATCATCGTTATCATAGTAGCGAATGTTAGTATCGGTGCGCTTAGGAAGAATAAATTGATAACGTTGTTCCCAAATACGTAAGGTGTGGGCTTTGATTCCCGATAGTTGCTCGATATCTTTAATTGAATAATGACTCACAGGTTGCTTACTTAATGATTACTGATATAGGTTCAAGTCTTGTCGTTGCGATGTTTAAAATAGCGGCGTGGCACTAATAGTAGTCCAAAGGAAACCGAGTTATCTCGTTGGTTAGAGTGATGATGAGCGCGATGAGCGCGCGTGATACCATCTAAGTAATAATCAGCGGGTCGCTTCCACTTCACTGCCCGACGATGAATAAGAATATCGTGTAAGATAAAGTAGACAAAACCGTATAGTGTAATACCGCATCCTATCCAAAAACGATAATCCAAGGTTTCTAACCCTAAAATGATGAGAATTATGGCAATACTGCCGAAGAAAACAGAAAAAAGATCATTTAGCTCAAAATGACCCAATTGTTTTTGGTGGTGTGTTTTATGAATAGACCAAAGGACGCCATGCATAAGGTACTTATGGAAAGCCCACGAAAAAAATTCCATTCCTACGAAGCCTAAAATGACCAAACCAATAGCCAGCATATTGTTTTTTTTGTTAACCTTTTACGTAACTAAAAGTTCACAAGATTAAACAATACTACTCAAAATTAAAAAAAAGACTACTTGGGCTGTAAAGAGATAGATTGCCACCGGATTCTTTTTTGAAAAGGGTAGATAGACATAAAACAATTGTATAACCCAAGCAACCGCCAACCAGCCTAGGTAATTTCTCAGCGGAACCGTTTCATTCTCCCAATACCAGAAATCAAAGAAGATAGCCACTGGTTCAATGAAAAAATCTAGCGCAACCATCATTACCGCTGCTAATAGGCTTTTTACCAGCGGGGAGAAGGAAAGCGATGAGCAAATAATACCAATACAGTAGGAGAGGATAAACCAGTTAATACCTATAACTAAGGGTACTTCCATAATCTTGAACCCCAGCGTATCTCCGTATTGATAAGCCCCAAAGATTACTTCGGAATGGACACCGATTATTTCTATTCCTAACCCCAATGAAAAGGTAAATACCAGAAAGAATATAAATGCTCGATTCCAGTGGCGATGATAAAGCAGTAACAAAATGGCTGATACCACCAAATTAATCGGCGTTGCCCATTGAAAGTAAGGGCGGGTTAGCGGCCACGCTAGACCAATAATACCAGCTAGATGAGTTACTAACAGAAAACCAGCAGTAAACTGCCAGGTTTTGGTAAGCTGTTTCGTTTGGGTAACAACAGATAAGTTCAAAAGGACTGAAATCGATATGCTATACGTGAACGTGACGTTCGGCGTGATAAGACGAACGCACTAATGGGCCCGACTCTACGTACTTTAACCCTCGGGCTAATCCCTCTTCTTTAAAATGCTCAAATTTATCGGGATGAATGAATTCAGCCACTTCAATATGCATCTTAGTAGGTTGCAGATACTGGCCTAACGTAAGAATGTCCAAACCGTGATCTACCAAATCGTCTATCACTTTATAGATTTCATCATCCGTCTCTCCCAATCCCAACATCACTCCTGATTTGGTTCGTTTTTCAGCTTCTTTGGTCAGTTTGATTTGATCTAAACTACGTTGATATTTTGCTTGCGGACGCACTCGGCGATATAGTCGCTCTACGGTCTCCATGTTGTGCGAGACAACTTCTTGTCCAGCATCAATCATGCGATATAATGCTTCCCAATTACCTTTTACGTCAGGAATCAATGTCTCAATAGTGGTTGTGGGAGAAAGTTCTTTGACCAATTGTACAGTCTGGTACCAAATTTCAGCCCCACGATCTTTTAATTCATCACGATTAACTGAGGTAATTACTGCGTGCTTCACTTCCATCAATTTGATGGCTTCGGCTACTCTACGAGGTTCGTCGGTATCATACTCCGGCGGGCGTCCGGTAGCAACCGCACAAAAAGTACAGCTACGGGTACAAACATTGCCTAAAATCATGAAGGTAGCCGTACCTGCTCCCCAACACTCACCCATATTTGGGCAACTACCGCTTTCGCAAATAGTATGCAGTTTATATTGGTCAACTAGTTTACGTACTCGAGCATATTCTTTTCCCACCGGAAGCTTTACTCTTAGCCAGTTAGGCTTACGGGCACGCTGGGTATTTTCTTCGGAAATTACCGGTAATTCAATCATAGGAAGGTAAAAACAAATAGTATTATTCTAGAAACTACTCTACCAGAACAGTAGAGTGATGTGATTGATTCCCTGAGCTAACTTGGAATTTAGGTTGCTACTTCCGCCCTCCGTAGAAGAGCATAATAAAAGCGGAGGGAAAAATTTGGCGATTATTAGCTAACGGTACTAATTCAATTCTTTCGGTAAAGGCTTCAAGCTGAAATCCGGCTTCAAATCCAGTCACATCGTTTTTAAAAGTTCCAAACTCAAATGCTAAAGACGCTTTTATGTTAGCACCCACTTTAATTTGAGATTCTCCAATGCCGCGAAGGAAAGGCCCCGAGCCAACAATCCGACTGGTTTCAGGATATTGCTCAGGATCATAAGCTACGGTGATTACCCGATTACTATTCTCAGCGTACTGAATATAGTAAGGCATAAGTACTCCGAAGGTTGGCCCCCCAGCTAAAATGGCGTTAACCTGCACTCCTTGCTGGGGCGCTTTTTTAAATACTACCCACTCGCGACCATACTGGGGTCGTATTGAGAAAAGATAGTTGGTTTTCCCCAGCAAAAATGTATTGCCGCTCACGCGCGATACTCGGCGTAATTCTTTAGGATGCTTTACATTAACAATCTCCAATCCAAACGATTGGAATTGATTGTCATTGATAACTCGGCTAAATTTGCCCGCTATTCCAGCAATGAGTCCGGAATTAGTATTTTTGCTAATACCCCAAATATACTCACGGCTATAATCATAAGCACCCCGCTCCTGAGCCTCGGCGACTTGAATAAATCCAATAAGAGCTATTAAGAGTATGAAGCTAAAGGGATTTTTGGTAATTTTCCTGCTCATATGCCAGATAGTATCGTTAACCTATAAATGTACAAAGTAAAAACTATCAATTTAGTATGCCGCACATAAAATCTTCTTATTTGGGGGAACTTCGTACGGAAGATATTCACCTAAAATCGTCTAATCGCATTATTACGGATGCTCCTACCGACAACCACGGCAAAGGAGAAGCCTTTTCGCCTACCGACTTAGTATGCGCTGCTCTTAGCAGTTGCATGATAACGATTATTGGTATTCGGGCTCGTAAACATCAAATAGAACTAGAAGGCTTAGAGGCTGATGTCACTAAGTTTATGACCTCTGACCCTCGCCAAATATCAAAAATTCAGGTTAGTTTTAGGTTGAAGAGCACTAATGCTACCCCAGAACAACTTACGATGCTTAAGAAGGCTGCTTTAACTTGCCCAGTAGCACTGAGTATTAACCCAGCTATTGAGCAAGATGTTTCTTTTGACTTTTAATTAAGAGTCGGCTAGCGTGAGTACCTGCTCTTTAATCTTAGGGTACGACACCATGGTATGCGAGGCGTCGTACACACATTCTCTCTGATTAATTACTAGAATCTGAGGTGATTCATGCTGCACGTTAAAGGTGGCAGCTATCGCTTGGGAAATATCTCGGTTACTAATCAAGTCTAAAAAATAGACATCAGCCGTAGGTATTTCACTGGCATTCCAGGCGCGCTCCAGGCGGCTAAGTACCATACTGCTAATTCCGCAACGGGTACTGTGTTTATAAATAATTACCGGATTCTGTTGTGAGTCGTTTTTAATTTGTTCAATCTGTTCCGATGTTGTAAGTGATTTCCATTCCATAAGCTTAATAATTCCAGATTTCCGCTTCTTTTTTGTCGTATCTTGGCTTACGGGTGTTTTCCTTCAAATGTTTGGGTTGATCTTTAGATTTAAAGATATTCGACAACCAAAGGCGTCGTTTTCGATATTTTTCTTTTTTGTGGTACGAATTCCTTTTGCGAGCTACCAGATAATCTACACTAGGGTGCATATCCTTCCCTCGCCTGGGACGCTT
>CAKZPJ010000490.1 GCA_937138955.1 uncultured Flammeovirgaceae bacterium
TGAGGATGATGATAAAGATCAAAAGAATGAAGAAGAACCGGCTACCGAAGTAGTTAACCATGAAAGTGAAGCAGCCGAGCAGGAGACTTCGGGTGAAAGCAGTGAGTCTGAAAAGGAGCAGATAGCAAAGGTAGCTGAATCCACCAGTCCAATAAGTGAAGCGAGCGAAGCGCCTAAGTCAGATAACCAAGAAGAAAGTGCTGAATCTGAGGAAGAAGAGAGCATGCCAGATTATAGTCAATTGAGTCGAGAGGAGCTAGCTCGAGAAATAGAGAAATTGGCTAAGGGCGACGAAATCAATACCATTGCTGATCAAGTGCGGGAATTGAAGGTGCATTTTGACGATCTGGAAGAAACAGAACGGCAACAGGCATTAGACCGGTTTATAAAGGATGGAGGCGAACCCGATGGATTTGAATATCGCCCAGATGAATTCTATACTTTGTTTTACGCTGCTTATGACAATATTCGGGAACGTAGATCGGAATACCGCAACAAGCGGGAGAAGAGTCGCCAGGAGAATCTAAAAGAGAAGGAAGAGATTCTTAATAAGCTGCGCGGTTTTGTAGATAGTGAAGAAACGCAGGTGAGTATTGCGAAGGTGAAAGAAATTCAGCAGCAATGGCGCAGTATCGGCGAAGTTCCTTCTTCGCAAAACCGTACTTTGTGGGCTAATTATCATGCTTTGCTTGATCGCTTCTACGATAATCGTAGTATATATTTTGAATTAAAAGAGCTTGATCGGAAGAAAAATCTAGAAAGCAAAATAGCGGTGGCAGCACGGGCGGAACAATTAGTTGAAGAACCCGATATTAAGAAAGCTGCTAAAGAACTAGATGAGCTCCATGAAGAATACAAGCACATTGGACCCGTTCCTCGCGACGAACAAGAGGCCCTATGGAAACGGTTCAAGGCCGCTTCTGATAAAATTCACGACCGTCGGCGAGAAGATATTGAGGCTTTTAAAGAGCAGCTTAAGCAAAACTTAGAAGAAAAGCTGAAGCTGATAGAAGAGGTGAAGGAGTTTGCCAGCTTTGAAAGCGATAGTATTAAGGAGTGGAACAAAAAGACCAAGGAGCTCCAGCAACTTCAGAAGCGTTGGGAAGCGGCGGGTAGTATGCCTAGAAATCAGGCGAAGGAGGTGAATCGCCAGTTTTGGTCGAGCTTCAAAGGGTTCTTTGCCCACAAAGGTGAGTTTTTCCAGCGATTAGATGCCCAACGGGAAGAAAACCTACAGAAAAAGGAAGCCCTAGCGGAAAAGGCTGAAACCTTAAAAGAAAGCGAGGACTGGAAAACTACGTCTAATGAACTGAAGCGTCTACAACGCGAGTGGAAAGAGGTTGGCCCAGTGCCAGAAAGAGCGAGAGAGTCAGTATATCAGCGATTTAAAGCAGCCTGTGATGCGTTTTTCGACCGTCGGCGGAGTAATAGTCAGGAAACAGAAATTGAGTATCAAAAAAATCTAGCTGTTCGTGAAGAGGTTTGCGAAAAGATAGAGGCTTTAGCTAAAGAAAAATCCAGCGACCTAGATGCGCTTACCAAGCTTATTCAGCAGTACACTGAAACTGGTTTCGTGCCGCGCTCAGCCATAAAGAGCATCAGTACTCGTTATCAGCAGGCAGTCAATTCATTTGTTGAGAACGCCGAAGAACTAGATGATAACCAAAAGAAAGAAGTGCTGGTTGAAATTGAGGTGGGATCGCTAAAAAGTAGTCCGGGTGGACAACGACGAATCAATCTGAAAGAAGGAAGTATTCGACGGAAGATTAGTCAGCTTGAAAGCGATATTTCATTATGGAAAAATAATATTTCTTTTTTTACATCATCATCTAAGCAGGCTAGTAAACTAATTGCCGACGTAGAGCTTAAAATTGAGAAAGCTACGGCTGAACTAGAGCAATTAAAATCTCAGTTAGATGTTTTACAGAGTTTAAAATAGAATTAAGATACAGAAGGCTTGAAAATCAGATAAGTGCCAATTATATTTGCCAACCAATTTATCGCCCCCTTAGCTCAGCTGGCCAGAGCAACGCACTTGTAATGCGTGGGTCGTTGGTTCGAATCCGACAGGGGGCTCTTTATAGAACTTTTTCAATCAAGCACTTGCAAATTTTTGTAAGTGCTTTTTTTTAGACAAACATTTTGAAAAAGTACGATACGATTAGATGTTGAGCGGACTTGTTGCCTGGAGATCAATGATATAACCTTCTCCAAGTCAATAAGCTGTTACTAGTCAGTTATCTGCTAAATTGTGGGAATCTTAGGTAAAAGGTTGGATATTGTTTTTTCCAAATCAACCTACCGTATGCTACGCTATCTATCTTTTATTACTCTACTGCTGCTTGGCTCAATTACGCTATCAGCTCAACCTTCGGAACTTCCCTACTTAGGAAAGGTAGCGCCTCGGTCTGCCAAAGACATTCAATCTTCCAATTGGTCTATCGGAGCCGAGACGAT
>CAKZPJ010000491.1 GCA_937138955.1 uncultured Flammeovirgaceae bacterium
AGAGCAAGACAAAGCAATTGACTACTTGTTAGTATATTTGCTAGCAGCTATCTCTGGTATGCCCTTTTTTAATGGAGATATTCCTATGATTGGGGTGCTTGGGTTTGCATTTTTGATATTTCTACTTAGAAGAGAGGGCTTTAAAGGGTACTTCTTTTTTATTCTTTTTTCCTTCTTGATCCTAGTCTGCCTTCATAGCCTACGTTTCAATCATTTTCCTCGCAATACCTATATAGGGCTGATTGTTAAGATATCGGTAGGCTTTTTTGTTCTGGCGATTGTTAAGCAGAAATTTGCTATGTATTTCGTAGATATTATCATCTTTCTCTCAATTGCTAGCTTCTTCTTTTTTATCCCATTATTTATCAGTAGCGGCTTCGATAATATATTTAATGCAATCGGAGTAGCTTCTCCTTTTGAGTCGGGTGGGTCTGTAAAATCGCTAATTATCTATCAACTTAATTTAGGTCGCCCTGGCGGAATGTATCGTAACTGTGGACCATTTTGGGAACCAGCGGCTTTTGGTGGTTATCTACTAATTGCGTTGATGTTTAACTTAGCTCATACAAACAGTTTGAAAGACCGCAAAAGTGTGATATTAATAATCACATTGATATCTACACTATCTACTACGGTTTTTCTACTACTAGCTGTATTAATTTTCTTCTATTTTTTTCTTAATCAAACGCTTTTGGTAAAAATAGTTACAGTACCAATCCTGCTTGGTGCTTTTGCTTACGCCTACGTAGCATTACCCTTTATCGGTGAAAAAATAGATGAAGAAATCTCTCGAGGGGATATGAAAGATATGATGACCGATAGCGACCAAGTTGGGCATACTCGGTTAAGCAGTGCTATGTGGGATTATGATGATTTCATTGAATACCCAATCTTAGGGAGAGGGATTTTTGAGCAAACATTTTACAACTCGTTAGACACAAAAACCAGACACAATGGATTAACCAAGCAGATAGCTCAATGGGGAATTATTGGTTCGCTTATCTACTTTGGGGCCATGTTTTTTAGTTTTAAACAGGTAGTGCGCCATTCTGACTTACACCCATTTCTTAGTGTTGTTTTCTTCATCCTAATTTTGGGAATGGGAGTGGCGGAGGGCTATTTTGACAAACCATTCTTTTGGGGATTAGTATTCCTGAGCCAATATGTGATTGATATACGGAGTGAAGAAGAATTGATAGACGACAAAAAGACAGTATCGTATGTTTGAAAATAAAATAGTAACTGTTTGTATTACTACATTCAACCGGAAAGAGATGTTAAATCGAGCGGTTGAATCAGTTTTAAGTCAGGTATACAAACATTTTGAACTTGTAATTGTAGATGACTGCTCTAGCGATGGAACGGAAGATTATGCAAACAAACTAGTAAACAAAGATAAAAGAATTCGCTACATACGCCACGATGTAAATAAGGGGTTATCAGCAGCTCGGAATACAGCTATATTCAATAGTAAAGGAACCTACTTTACTTTTGTAGATGATGATGACTCTTGGAAACCAAACTATCTAGGAGAATTTGTGAGATTAGCCGAGAACTATGATAAAAACTGGTGCTTTTGCTGTGGCTCTATTACTATCGACTCATTAGGACAAACAGTCTATGCAAACTATCGCTCATTAGAAGGGCCTCTCATTAACTATATACGTCAGGGATATACCCCCCCAATTGCCTCTCAGTTTTACTTTACCTCGACTTTACAGCAATGCGGAGGATACAACGAACAGATAAAAAATGGCGTAGATCACGACCTATGGTTGACGTTAGCATTTCGGGGTATCAATATAAAGTCAAGTGATAAGTATTTATCTTTACCCTCAGAAGCTATTGATGTTTCCCGGGGGAAGATGACTAATTCGTATCAGAAGCGAATAAAGGGGATTATTAATTCTTTATCGCTGTGGAAGCCTCAACTTACGGCTCATTTTGGCGAGGACTACTACCGAAAATTTCATGATGCCTATCTACTACGGGAGAAAAAAAAGTTTTTTCGGCTTTATATGCTTAAGCTTAATTTTATAAGGGCTTTAGAAATTTATAGAGAAATTGATATGCCTGTTAAGGAAGTTGTGAAGTCATTAGTAATAGCACTGCTGTATCGATTAAAAATTCCTATTAAACGGGAAAAATACGTTACCCGAGGTTCTAGCTTATCTGTGAATGTAGCAGCAGTAACAGTTTAAATTATTGAGTATGCAACGGAAAATATTTATTGTTATTCCTGTTTTTAATAATATAAAATACACGTTACGATGTCTCGAAACGCTAGAAAAGCAAGAATATACAAACTATCAGACAATTGTAGTAAATGATGGATCATCCGATAATACAACTGAAAAGATTAATGCTAAATACCCAACCGTAGTTGTATTAGAAGGTGATGGAAATTTGTGGTGGACGGGAGCTACCAATATGGGAATTAAATACGCTCTACAGCAAGCAAAAGATTCTGACTTTGTTCTGGCTCTAAATAATGATTTAGAGGTCAAAAAGAACTACTTGACTGAGTTAGTAAAAGCCTACGATCATAGTAAGCCCTGTCTTATAGGTTCAATATCCGTACACTTGAATGATCCGGAACATGTGGCATTTTTAGGTGAAAAGTGGAATCCCTATACGGCGAAGTCAAGACCCACAATTTCAGAAAACTGCTACAGTAAAGTAGTAGAGCAGCATGAATACATACCCTCTGGTGCCTTACCAGGAAGAGGGATGCTTATTCCTGTAGAAATTTTCAATAAGATAGGACTATTTGATTTTGATCGTTTCCCACAATATTTAGCTGACTACGATTTTAGTAGAAGGGCGATTTATGCTGGATATAAATTGCAAGTATCAACAAAAGCCGTTGTAATGAGCGTAGTAGAAAATACAGGAGTTAGCTATATTGCGGATCCAACTTGGAAGACTTTTTTAACCTCTTTAAAGTCAATAAAATCGCCTAATCGGGTAGTTACCAGGTATCATTATGGCATGACTCATAGCCCCTTAAGGTTTGGCTATGTTATTATTAAAACTTTAAGAGTCTCGGTATCATTTCTAAGAGCTTGGATACTCAAAAATACAAAATTTGCTATCCAGCGCTAGTGATACCGCAAGTGAATATTTTTAACTAATTGGTCATCTCAACCGATGATAACAAGGCATATATCTTAATAACTTTGTTTAGTAAGATTTCTATACACCTTATTCCTGTAACACAGAGATATTTCTACGTTGAAATAAATTGTAATACTTCTGTTAGTCTATTAAGCTGACTCTATCTGTAGAGCAAATAAAAAAGGCTATCTACATAAGTAAATAGCCTTCTTCGTTAATGGATAATTAAATTACTTGCCATCTTCTTTCTCTTCATCACCCTGAGCAGTTTCCATCATACTAGGCGGCAAAATAACAGCATCAATGATGTGAACAATCCCGTTAGAAGCTTTTACATCTGCAGCTATTACTTTAGCTCCTTCAATCATAGCTTCTCCACCTTGTAACGTTACTTTAGCATCACTACCTTCTACAGTAGTAGCGGCCATACCATCCGATAGATCTGTAGAAGCCACTGCCCCTGACACGACATGGTAAGTTAATACTGATACCAACTTATCTTTGTTTTCTGGCTTTAGTAAGGTTTCTAGAGTTCCTTCAGGAAGGGCTTTAAAAGCCTCGTTAGTGGGAGCAAATACTGTAAATGGACCAGCACTTTGTAGTGTTTCTACCAACTCCGCCGCTTTTACTGCTTCCACTAATGTGGACAAGTTATCCTGCTCCATTGCTAGTGATACAATGTCCTTTTCTCCGGCATCCTGTGCAAAAGTTAAAGTAGTCATGAACAGACTAGCTAAGAAAAAAATAAATGAATTCGTTTTCATAGTCGTAATTTTGTGTTAAAAATAATAACGTACTAACACGGCGACTCATTAATTGTTTTGTTTAATTTTATTTAATTAAAACATTAACAAAATTTTAGTGAAATTTATAGATGTTTTGATATATAATTGGTATTCAGATTATTATAAACAATCATTTAAATGTGAAAAATATCTTGTTATATGATTTCTACTCATCCTGCTACAAAAAAGTCAGGAAAGAATGAGCATCTTATTAAATACTGACATGGGAAGGGTAGGGAGGTAGTCTATGAACTTGGTTCAATATAGATAAGCTAAACTTATAATAGCCAAAGCGATAATGAGCAGTAAAAGCCACGGCCATATTGGTTTTTTACGAGTTTTACGGTTCAATTGTATGTTTGCCATGAAGCAAAATAAATAGTTCTTAATAATCAGTCAAATGAATAAACGGAGATTTATCTACCATTAGCATCTCATTACATGCTAAAATTAAGAGTTGATGTATTTAACAACTGGTGTGACTACTTTATCTTGAATCTTAGTAACCACTAATACTTTATCAAGTAGCTCCCTCTCAAAACTCAATAGATACCATAAATACCCAGTACTGATCAGTACGCTACCAATAAGTAGATGAGCCCAAGAAGATACTGGATATAGATAATACAGCAGTTTGGTTAATCCACCAATAAACACACAGGCTAAAAGAGGCTTCCAGGCCATTTCCAAAAGTGAAAGGTAGTGTACACCAATGAGACGGTGTACAGTTCTCTGATACCAAAAGAATCTGAATATACGATCGATCAGAATACCCGTTGCTGCACCATTAATACCAAAAAATATAGCTCCTATAGTTACGGCCGGAATAGTGGAAAGCAAAGTTGAACTAATACTTAACTTCATTGATAAATCGGATCGCCCTACACTACGCATGATAACTGTAGCATTGGCTGACAAGCCGTTCAAAATAGTTGCCAATGCCAAAATTTGTAAAGGAACGACTGCTATCATCCATTGAGTTCCAAACCCAACTTGAATAATAGGTTTGGCTAAAACCACCAATCCCAGCATTAGAGGAAAAACTAATAGTTGGCTCATTTTACTGATACGAAGAAAATATTTAGCAATAGCATCCTTACTTTTTTGAATGGACGAATAAGCAGGGAACATCACTTTATTCATTACATTAGTTAGCTGCTTCACTAAAGTGTTCGTCAAAACAAACCCTAAGGTATAGGCTCCTAAAGCAGTTCCACCAATTAGTTTTCCAATTAGCAGATAATCTACATTTAGTGTAAAGAAGTGAAAAATCCGCTCAACCATCACCTTACTGCCAAACCCAAATAGTTCATGAAAAGCTTGTCGGCTGAAGACAAATTCTGGAAACCACCGCACATATAGCCAGTAGATGAGAGCTGCTAATAAGGAGACCACTATTCCGTTCCATGCCAAAGCCCATACACCCCAACCTTGGAAGGCTAGCGAAATGGCTATTATTCCGCCGGCCAGAACCGATACTACTTCCGCAACAGCTTGGGACTTGAACTTTAAATTTTTACTAAGTTTGGCTTTGGGTATAGCGTAGAATGTATTAAATATAAATGGTAATGCTAAAAGAGGCATAACTTCACCTAAAATAGGTTCCTCATAAAACCATACCGCTAGAGGTGATACTATCAATACAATCAGACCATAACCTAGCAGCGCAATGGCTACATTTAGCCAAAATGCAGTAGCGTAATGATGAGAATGTAATTTTTCTTTAGGGCGTTGAATGAGCGCCGAGACCATTCCCATCTCACTCACCACTTCTATAAATCCAATAAACACTGCCGCCATGCCAATAATACCATAGTCTTCGGGAAGCAGCAGCTTAGCTAACACCAATTTAAAAAGTAGCTTTAGTCCTTGGGAACCAAATGAGGATAAAGATGTCCATCCCAAGCCTGATACAATACTATTCTGTAGTCTCATAAAAAAAAGTAAAAGAGAAGGACCAGAATATAACTATCCTGACTTCTTCTTAGTCTCACATCTCAACCTGCACTCGCAACAATAAATAGACTAATAGCAACACAGAAAAAATTGCACCTATAAAAGAATAAAGAGCAAAAAAGTGACGAATTATGTTACCTAACTAAGATACTACTCAAAAGTAAGTATAAATGTTGAATAAACCCTAGAAAATATGACTTCACTATAAGTAAGGAGATTCTATACTTAATATCTGAAGGATTTAGGTGCCATATTGGCTCAATATTATCTGAAAATCTATATTTTTATGTCATTTTGGCATAAAAAATACAAAAAATAGTTCTGGCGATAGTTTTGTTGTATCAGTGATAAATACGATACAAATAGAAGCTTAACATATGAACTTAGATAACTATACAATAAAATCACAAGAGGCCATTCAAAAGGCAGCTACTATTGCCAATGGCAATGGGCAGCAAGCTATTGAACCTGGGCATCTTTTGAAAGCAGTACTGCAATCTGATGAGAATATGATCTCATTTGTGCTCAATAAAATGAGTGTTAATCGCCTGCGGTTAGATAACGGTGTGGATACTATTATTCAATCGTATCCAAAAGTAAGTGGACAACAACCCTATCTTTCTAATGATGGTGCAGTTGCACTACGTAAAGCCGAAAACTACCTAAAAGATTTTCAAGACGAATACATTGCCGTAGAGCATATATTATTGGGGCTATTGGTCGGGAAGGACAAAATAGCTTCGTTAATGAAGCAAGTAGGGTTTGCTGAAAAAGAACTAAAGGCGGCTATCCAAGAATTACGAGGGGGTGAACGAGTGACTGACCAGAATGCCGAAGCTAAATACAAATCACTGGAGCGGTACTCCAAAAACTTAAATCAATTAGCTAAAGCCGGAAAAATTGACCCAGTAATTGGGCGGGATGAGGAAATTCGCCGAGTTCTACAAATTCTGGCTCGCCGAACTAAGAATAATCCTATTTTACTGGGTGAGCCGGGAGTAGGGAAAACAGCTATTGTAGAAGGGTTGGCTCAACGTATTGTAGATGGCGATGTGCCGGAGAATCTGAAAACTAAAACCATCGTTGCCCTGGACATGGGATTGCTGGTAGCAGGTGCTAAGTACAAGGGAGAGTTTGAAGAGCGGCTCAAATCAGTAATTAAAGAAGTGGCCGATTCTGACGGACAGATTATTCTGTTTATTGATGAAATCCATACGCTGATTGGTGCCGGTGGTGGCGGAGAAGGAGCGATGGATGCGGCTAACTTGTTAAAACCCGCTTTAGCTCGAGGAGAACTACACGCAATTGGAGCTACCACGCTAAAAGAGTATCAAAAATACATTGAGAAGGATAAAGCATTGGAACGACGTTTTCAAACGGTGATGGTCAGTGAACCAGATATTGCCGATGCTATTTCTATCCTACGAGGTATTAAAGACCGCTACGAGTTGCACCACGGAGTGCAGGTAAAAGACGATGCAGTAATTGCTGCCGTAGAGCTTTCAAATCGTTACATCAGCGACCGGTTCTTGCCAGATAAAGCGATTGACCTAATGGATGAAGCCGCGGCTCGCTTACGAATGGAAATTGATTCTTTACCCGAAGAACTGGATGAACTGAATAGAAAAATTATGCAGTTAGAAATTGAGCGGGAAGCCATTCGGCGGGAAAAGGACAAGGAGAAGGAGGCTCAACTCAATAAAGACATTTCCGAACTAGAAGATCAGCGTAAAGATTTGAAAGCCAAGTGGGAGAATGAAAAAGCGGTGATTAAAGGCATTCAAGATGAGAAAGAGAAACTGGATCGCTATAAAGTAGAAGCCGAGCAGGCCGAGCGGACGGGCGACTACGGCTTAGTAGCCGAAATTCGCTACGGAAAAGTTGGTGAAAGCGAGCAAAAGCTAGTGGAGTTTCAGCAAAAGTTAGCAGAAATGCAGCAAGGAAGCTCGCTGCTGAAAGAAGAAGTAAGTGCCGAAGATATAGCGGAAGTAGTAGCTAAATGGACGGGTATTCCGGTTTCTAAAATGCTACAGGGTGAGCGAGAAAAGTTACTGAACCTAGAAGATAAACTGAGCCATCGAGTAGCTGGCCAGCATGAAGCTATTGAGGCTTTGTCAGATGCGGTGCGCCGTAGTCGGGCTGGGCTGCAAGACCCCAAACGCCCAATTGGATCTTTTATCTTCTTAGGAACTACCGGAGTGGGTAAAACCGAATTGGCGAAAGCGCTAGCGGAGTTTTTGTTTGACGACGAGAACAATATGGTACGAATTGATATGTCGGAATATCAGGAACGCCACGCAGTAAGCCGATTGATCGGAGCACCTCCTGGCTACGTAGGTTACGATGAAGGCGGGCAATTGACCGAAGCGGTACGTCGCAAACCATACTCAGTAATCTTGTTAGATGAGATTGAAAAAGCACATCCTGACGTATTTAATATCTTATTGCAAGTGCTGGATGATGGAAGGCTTACCGACAATAAAGGGCGGGTAGCCAACTTTAAAAATACCATCATCATTATGACGACCAACATTGGTTCGGGGCTAATTCAGGATCGGTTCCAGGATATTAATCCGTTTAATGAAGACGAAGTGCTGGAAGAAACTAAAAAAGATGTATTTGAGCTACTGAAAAAATCAGTGCGTCCCGAGTTTCTTAATCGAGTTGACGAAACCATTATGTTTCGACCGCTTTCTCGCGAAGATATGCGGAAGATAGCTGAAATTCAGTTCAACCTGATTAAGCGCCGTTTGGAAGAAAATGGAATTAAGATTGAAGCAACCGATGATGTGCTAGATCATTTAGCCAGTATTGGATTTGATCCGCAGTTCGGAGCTCGTCCATTGAAACGAGTGCTACAGCGAGAGGTATTGAATCGGTTATCAAAAGAGATTTTAGCTGATAATATCAGTCGCGACTCAGTAGTTGGTGTAGAACTTAGCGAGGATCAGCAAGTTAGGTTTATCAATCTGGACGAAGTGAAGATCTAACTAATAAATAGCTTGAAAGTGATTGGAAAGGTAGGGGCTATGTGTCTCTGCCTTTTTTGCTTTACAGCCGAATACCCATTAGCAGCACATCATCAGTTTGCACCTGCTCGCCGCGCCAGCAGGAAAAGGTTTCTTTCACTTGCTGATACTGATCTGGCGTAGAAAGCGGCTGAATATTCTCTAGCAGATCACAAAAGCGTCCCCGCATAAATTTTTTGTCTTTAGGTCCGCCAAACTGATCCTGATAGCCGTCTGATGCCATATACAACATATCGCCCCGTTGCAACTGCTCACACTGATTGGTAAAGTACTTATCAGTTACCCACCCGCCACCAATAAAATAACGACTAGGCTCTAACTTATTTAATTTTCCATTATGCGTGAAGTACAGCGGGATTTGGGCTCCGCTATAACAAACCTCCTGGGTGTTGCGGTTAATCATACAAATAGCAATATCTAATCCATCAGCGTTCGCTCCCTCAACATCAGTTTGGCGCAATGCTTCCTGAATTCTAGTATCCATCATAGATAGAATGGTGTTAGGAGCCAATACTTTGCTTTCGTGTACAATCTGGTTGAGCACTGAATTCGCCAGCACCGTCATAAAGGCTCCCGGAACACCGTGCCCGGTACAGTCGAGCACCGCAATTAGTATCGTATCAGCAGTCTCATAAACCCAGTAGAAGTCGCCGCTAACAATATCTTTGGCGCGATGAAATACAAATGAGTCGGGAAAGAGGTGTTTCAATTCGTCCTTTTCAGGCAAAAGAGATAACTGTATGCGACGGGCATACTCAATGCTGTCGCGTATGTCTCTACTATTTTCCTCTAGAAGTTTATTTTTGATCGTAATTTCGTCGCGCTGCTTCTCAATCTCCTGCTTCTTCTCCTCTAACTTCTGATTGGCTCGAGTTTTTAAGACATACTTACTGTACAATAAAACTCCTACTCCACCCATTAAAAACAATCCTACAATCAAAAATAGGTTCATTAGTTTACGCTCACTGGCTAGCAGGCTTTGAATTTGATTTTCTTGGTAAAGAATCTCTATTTCCTTAGTTTTCTCTTTAGTCTCAAATACTGTTTCCATTTCAGCGAAACGGTGAGCCATTTCTTTCTGAAAAGCCTGTTTTCTCTCAAGATCGTAAAGTCCGAAGTTTACCAGCGCATTCTCTAAATCACCTACTCGTCGGTAATACTTTGCTAGTTCCCAATAGTACTCACGAAGTATTTCATTGCTGCCAATTGCGTTGCGCGGGGTTTGAGCTAAACCTTGGTTGAGATGAGCAAAACACTGATCTAGATCGTTTAGGGCATAATAAGTCTTACTTAATTCTAACAGCGAGCGGGCTTGTAATGATCGATTATCAAAACGTTTGGCTAAAGCAAAGGCTTCTTCTAGTAGTGGGATAGCCTCTTTTGCCTGACCTTGTAACAAATAAGTACGACCAATGTGGTAGTAGGCTCGAGCTAGTTTGCTATTCCCGTGGTCTTGGTTGAGGCTAATAACTCTTCGGAATGATTGCAAAGCTAGATCATAGTTTTCAGTTTCTATGTGAACCTTCCCCATGCCAATATACGCTAATGAGAGGGTACTAGTATCTTGGTCGCGCTGGGCAAATTCTATAGCCTGTAATAAATATTCTCGCGCTTTGGGGTAATTCTGAACATCGTGGTTGATAACCCCAATCGTTCGGTTGAGCTTAGCCTTATGTTTTTCAATCTGTAAGTCGGTAAATATGGTCGATGCCTCGATGCAATAGTTCAGAGCCAGTACATTACTACCCGTTCGGTTCCGAATCTCGCACAGCAACAGAAGCGTTTCAGCCAGTGCCAATTGCTTGCCTTGCTGCTCATAAATTAGCCGAGCACTATCCGCGTACTGAACTGCCATAGAATAATAATCGCTAGAAAAGGTAGTTTGAGCCACCAGATAATAGGCGCGAGCGGCACGAGCAGAGTCAGCTTCTCCCCAGTACATATTGATGCCTTTTTTCAGGTAGTACTGTAAGCTGTCGCTATTGTGGCGAAGGTAATGGGCAAAATAAGAAGCGAGGCGGATGTAAGTATCAGCTAAGCCTTTTTCATAATTTGCTTTTTGTGCAGCAACTTTGGCTTGCTGAATTAAAGAATAGGTAGTGTCTAAGTCGTATTGTTCGTAAAATGCAGCTAGTTCGAGGTAGGCCCGGCTTTCTTCTTCTAAGGAATTAGCTCGCTCCAATATAATATTGAGACTATCGGCTGTAGGCAACTGGGCAAAAGAAAGGTTTACCCAAACTACGCTAGCAAAAAAAAAGCTCCACCTTATAAGTTTTGTCCACATTACCGATACATCGTATATCGCTCATTAATATTACTCGAAATTTAGGGCTTGCTTACCACATATTCAAGCAACTGGTAAAACCTATCGCGGTTTACTTCATAATAGGATATTCAATCCACATAGAATCGGAGCCAAAGTAGTGTTCGATCACTTCTTTTCCTAGCGTGAGTTGTTGCTGTTCAGCGTACGCTTTCAATTTCTGATTAACCTGCTCGGGAATAGAACGCACCACAGGATGACCGTATAACTGTATCCTAAGGTAGGTACCCGCCGAAAGTGTGTCTTGAGTCAGGTCCTGTAGTGCTTCGGACGACGCATCCGGACTAATAACTCCAATAAGCTGATTGATGTTTTCCGAAGCGGTAGAGTCATAATTTATTACGACCAGGTGTCCAGAGCGAGCGGGGTCTTCTAGTAACTGCTTCGTTTTTACCACAATCTCTCTTAGCTTCAAGTCGCCATATTTGCCTTGGTACGTAGTTCCGTATACTACCCGAAGTTGATTAGATACTTTGCTTATCTTCTCCGATCTAAACCCACCCAACCAAGCGTAGCCTGCTACCGATAAAAGTATTACTAATATGGCACCAATAATTACTATCTTCTTCATTTCACAACTAAAATGATTGGTCTGTTAAGTATATGATAAATTCTTGAGTACCGAGCGGCCTTTTACTAATTGCTGGTAGTTTTTTTACTTTTGCGGCAGTGCCTATTTTCAGGGGTATTCACTATGATATGCTGAACGCCCGTGCTGATGTATTGAATGGCTAATTTATAGAAAGGCGAGCAATTGCCTCCGGATAATCACTAAATTCTGATATCTGCTGCATTTACTTCTATTTACGGGTTGCAATTTCGGGTATAAATGTAAAATTGCAGTCCGACCACTAAATATTGCTCAACTGTATGTACGCTTATATCCAAGGAGCCCTAGCTCACAAAGACCCAACCTACGTTATTATTGATGTGCAGGGTGTAGGGTATGAAATAAGAATTTCACTCAACACTTACGAGGCACTAGAAAAAGAAGCGACGTATAAGCTTCATACTTACTTTCATGTAAAAGAAGATTCTCAAACACTGTTTGGCTTTGCCCAGCCTGCCGAAAAGAAATTGTTTCTGGATTTATTATCAATCTCAGGGGTTGGGCCTAGCTTGGCATTAACCTTACTTTCTTCCATGCAGGTAAATGAGCTGAAGGGAGCTATTGCTAACGAAGATGCTAAAACAGTGCAACGGGTGAAGGGAATAGGTGCAAAAACTGCTCAAAGAATTGTGCTCGAGCTGGCTGATAAAATTCGGAAAGAGGGAGTTACGGCAGGATCAACCGAAAAGGTACATGGTCTTCCGGCAGGCTCATACAATACCTTGCGCACCGAGGCGTTATCTGCTTTAACTACGCTCGGCTTCACCCGGGCGGCGGCTGAAAAAAGTATTGACAAAGTAATGGCCGATTGGCAAAAAAGTGAGCAAACCGAAGAGCTTCGTCTGGAGGAGGTAATTAAACTTGCGCTCAAAACCACATAAACTATTGCCGACTTGCTACTGACGGTTCTACGGTATACAACAGTAAGCTACTGGACAAAACGGAAGCGCAGAATATTTCTAGGGCTAATGGGAGGGCTTATGTTCAGCACGCTGCCGATAATAGCCCAAGATACCCCACCAGACGTAGTACCGGTCGATACCGTTCAGACCGATACAATTCCGGAAGAAACTCTAACAGCCCCAGCTGATACTATTCCCTCAGGACCCTACCAACCCACCAATCGCCCGCAGTACGGTTTGCCTGATCGCTACGGCGATCCGCTCTCGAACCGAGTACCGCGCTCGCCGCTCTATTTACAAGCCCCTACTCAATTAGATTTTGGAATTGAAATTGATTCTTCCATCAACTACTCTATTTACGAGCGAGTAAACGGGTTAGACTATCGGGCACCTTCGTACCTGAACTTTGATCAGTATCAGCAGATTCAAGATCAACGCATTTTGCGTGACTACTGGCGAAACCGCTCTGCTGCGTTAGACGGTGAAAGTGCTGTGAGCGGCCGGCGACTCATTCCACCAATTTATACCACGCCTGCTTTTGATCGGCTGTTCGGCGGTTCTTACGTAGATATTCGTCCTAACGGATTTGTTACCCTTGATTTTGGTGGGCGGTTTCAGCGGATCTTTAACCCAAACATTCCGATTCGGCAACAGCGGAACGGCAACTTTGAATTTGATCAGCAAATCAGCCTAAACGTAGTAGGTACGATCGGAGATAAACTTCAGATAACCGCCAACTTTGATAACAATAATTCTTTTGACTTTCAGAACAACGTAAAGGTAGAGTACACCGGCTACGACCACGAGATTATTAAAAAGATTGAATTAGGCGTGGTCAGTATGCCCGTCAGTAACAGCCTGATTACGGGTTCGCAAAGTCTGTTCGGAATAAAAACTCAGTTGCAGTTTGGTCGGTTATTCGTTACTAGCGTGGCTTCAGTGCAGAGGGGCAGTAGCGATGCTATAACCATTGAAAGCGGTACCCAAACCCGCGATTTCGAAATCATAGCTTCCGAATACGATGAGAATCGGCATTTCTTCTTAAATCATTATTTCCGATCTAACTACGAAAACTGGCTACGATCACTCCCTCAAATCTATTCGGGGCTTAATCTTACCCGAGTAGAAGTCTATGTGCTCAACCGAAACAACGATACCGAAACTCTGCGAGGTATGGCGACTTTTATGGATTTGGGAGAGGGTAGTGTAATATTCCGAGATGATAACCCTCAAATAGGAGAAGGGCAAGGTGGCCCTGCCCGGAATGGTGCCAACCAACTCTATTCTAATTTGCTTAGTAGCAATCAACTACGCGATGTTAACCAGACTTCTACCATTCTAGAAAGCGATTTCAATCTGGTAAAAGCCACGGACTTTGAAGTAATCACTTCGGCTCGTAAGCTTACTGAGCGGGAGTTTACCTTCGATAGCCAACTGGGCTATATAAGCCTCAATCGTCGCTTACAAAATGATGAAGTGTTGGCCGTGGCCTATGAATATACGTTAGACGGACAGCGCTATCAGGTGGGGGAGTTAACGGAGGACTACCAAAACCTTCCTGAAGATCAGGTGATCTTTCTAAAGATGCTGCGACCTACCAAGATCAATACCGAAGTGCCGACTTGGGATTTGATGATGAAGAACATCTACACCCTAAACGCTAGTCAGATTAGTCGAGAGGGGTTTCAACTGCGGGTAGTGTATCGCGACGACCGTACCGGTATTGATAATCCTAGCTTGCATGAAGGAGAGAACACGCGGGATGTACAGTTGGTAAACCTGTTCAATTTAGATAATCTCAATCAAAACAATGACCCGCAGGAGGGTGGCGATGGTAACTTCGATTTTATTGAAGGAATCACGATAAATCCGGATCAGGGCTTCGTAGTGTTCCCAGTACTAGAACCCTTCGGTAGCCATCTGGAGGAAAAGTTTGCACCCGGTGAAGATAATCTAGTTGACCGCTACGTATATAATTCGCTGTACAATACCACCAAAGCTGATGCGGAGCTAAATACCAATAAGAACAAATTCTTCATTGTCGGAAGCTTCGTTTCTGGCTCAGCGAATGAGATTATGCTGCCGGGCATCAATATTGCTGAAGGTTCAGTTCAAGTCATTGCGGGTAACACCCCACTCTCGGAAGGAGTAGATTTTACGGTAGACTATAACTTAGGACGGGTGACCATTCTGAACGAAGGGATACTCAACTCGGGCAAGCGCATCCAAATTCAGTATGAAAAAGCCGACTTGTTCAATTTTCAGCAGCGCTCGCTATTCGGTACCCGGCTGGAGTATCGTATTAATGATGATATTAATATTGGCGGTACTATTTTGCATCTGAATGAACGGCCTATTATTAGTCGGGTAAGTATTGGCGACGAGCCTACCAAAAACACCAAATATGGCTTCGATATCAACTACCGTAAAGATTCTCGCTTCATAACCAAACTGGTGGATGCACTGCCCCTAATTCAAACCAAAGAGCCCTCTACTGTTACGTTCAATGCTGAATTTGCCCAACTGATCCCTGGTACGTCGAATGTAGTAGACGGCGACGGCACTTCGTACATAGATGATTTTGAGAATACTGTTACTCCATTCAGTTTGAATGGGTGGCAAAACTGGGTATTGGCTTCTACTCCGGTTACCGACGACCAAGCTTTTGTAGATCCTAACGCGGGGCCAATTGGGCGCAACTACCGCCGGGCGAAACTGGCGTGGTACGTGGTAGATAATACCGCTTTTTACGCTACACGGGGGAACTTAGTAAGTGGAATCCCTATCGCAGGTGATATACTCAACCATTACGAGCGCGGTATTGCTCCCCAAGAAGTATTCCCATTTCAGGATGAGCAGGTGATTAACTTTAACCTACCCGTTTTTGATATTGCCTACTTTCCCGAAGAGCGAGGACCTTACAACTATAATCCTAATTTAACGGATGAGGGACTGCTATCGAACCCGGAGGATAACTGGGGCGGTATTACCCGGGCTATTACTTCGGATGTAGACTTTGATAAAACCAATATTGAGTACCTTGAATTTTGGATGTTAGACCCATTTATCGGCGGCGAAAATGGAACCGTAATTGATGGGCGGGTGAATCAGCCAAACACCACGGGAGGAAAACTAATTTTCAATTTAGGTAGTATCTCAGAAGATGTAATTCCTGATGATCGCCATTTCTTTGAAAACGGACTACCAGAAGACTATACTTCCGAAGATGTAAATGTAACTGATGTAGGGCGAACGCCTGATAACCAGTTTTTGATAGATAACTTTAGTAACGGATCCCAGGAGGTTCGCAGAAATCAAGATGTAGGATTTGAGGGAGTGCGCAACGACGACGAAGCTAATTTCTTTGCTGATGCTTTTATGAATCGCCTGAGTCCCGCTGCTCGACAGGCAGTAGCCAGTGACCCTTCTGCTGATAATTTCCAGTATTACTTGGGCGACAGTCTAGATAATAATGAGATACGCATTATAGAGCGTTACAAAAATTTCAATAACCAGGAAGGGAATACCCCTATTACTTCCGGGAATAACAACGACCGTTTCACTCCTTCCGGCAGTCAGTTTCCGGATAACGAGGATTTAAACCGTGATAATACTCTCAGCGATCTGGAAGAGTACTACGAATACGAGGTGGATTTACGGCCGGGTCAATTGCAAGTGGGGCAAAATAATATTGTAGATGCCGTAACATCTCCTACCGCTGCGGGCGAAAATGTTACTTGGTACCAGTTTCGGATTCCTATTCGCCAACCCGACCGGCGACAGGGAAGTATTCAGGGATTCAAATCTATCCGCTACGTCCGTACCCTTCTTACTGGGTTTAGCCAGCCGGTGGTGATGCGGTTCGCCCGATTCCAACTGGTAGGTAGTCAGTGGCGACGGTATCTTGAGGATTTAAGCGAAAAGCAATTAGGCGAATATCCTGAAAACTACGACCCAGAGTTCTTTATATCGGCAGTAAACATTGAGGAAAACGGGGCACCTACCGACGAAGGTTCGGCGTATACTTTGCCCCCCGGCTTCCGTCGCGACCGAGATAATACTTCACCCGTAGAGCGGCGGGTGAATGAACAATCGTTGCAACTCTGTATTGATGATTTACGCGATGGCGACGCTCGAGCAGCCTACAAAAATATGACGCTGGATTTGATCAACTACGGTAGCATTCGGATGTTTTTCCACGCGGAAAGCCAAACGGCTCAAGACAGTTCTGTGACCGGTTTTCTCCGATTAGGAACTGACTTTGATCAAAACTACTACGAAATTGAGGTGCCGTTAGTAATGTCTCCCGATGGTTCCGGAGGCGAAGGCGAAGAACGATTGGTATGGCCCGAAGAAAATGAGATTGACATTGCTCTTGATGAATTGTCTTCTGTAAAATCAGCTCGTAATCAAAGCAATGTCCCTATTACGCTACCGTTTAGCCGGCAAAGAGGGAAATACAAGATAACCGTAGTTGGTCGTCCCGAACTAAGTACCGTACAAACCCTAATGGTCGGAATTCGAAATCCTATCTCGGATGATCGGGCTCCTCAATCGCTCTGCGTGTGGGCCAACGAATTGAGAGTAGGTGACTTCGACCGCACTAGTGGTTGGGCAGCTAATGCGCGAATCAATACTAAATTGGCTGACTTTGCCAATGTAACGGCTTCGGTGCGGCATTCTACTTTCGGGTTTGGCGGTATTCAGTCGCGTATCTCAGAACGAACGCGCGAAGAAGCTACCGAATATGATGTGTCGGTCAATGCCAACCTCGATAAGTTCTTCCCTCAGCGATTTGGACTACAAATTCCGGTATTTGCCAGCTACGAGCGAGCGACCATTGTTCCTCAGTTTGATCCTAAAGACCCCGACATTCCGCTAGATGCGGCGCTCAGTGCAAGGACTGATCCTCGGGATCGAGCCAATTATTTGGATATTGTTACCGACCAAAGCACTAGGCGTAGTTTAAATTTCACCAATGTTCGTAAAAACAAAGTGGGAGAAAATACTCGCAACCACTTTTTTGACGTTTCTAATTTTACTTTCTCGTATTCGTACAGCGATCAGGTACGTAGCAACTTTAATACCGCCACCTACGAACAACGATTAGTTCGAGGCGGGTTGGGCTATAACTATAGCTTCCCAGAGCTGAATATCCAGCCCTTTGCTAATGTGGGATTCCTTCAGTCGCCTTGGTTTGCGCTTATTCGGGATTTCAACTTTTCACCGGTACCTAGTAGCTTAAGTTTTCGCGGCGATTTACAGCGCAATTTTGTAAAAACACAGTATCGCGATGAGAATCTATTCAGATTGGACCCCCTTTACGAGAAAGCGTTCACCTTTAATCGTATTTATGACCTTCAGTGGAATCTAACCCAAAGCTTAGCCCTTGATTACAGTGCCCGTACTTTCGCCATTATTGACGAGCCCGATGGTGAGCTAGATACGGAAGCTAAACGTGATGAGGTAATGCAGAACTTGCGGAACTTTGGCCGGATGAAGAATTATACCCAAGCAATTACCGCTACCTACGCTGTTCCGCTCGATAAAATTCCGATTACTGACTGGATTAGTGCCGATGCCCGCTACCAATCAGGTTACACCTGGCAAGCTGGGCCTTATGATCCTACTACTGTTACCAATACGTTTGAAGATATTGGTAATAACATCCAGAACAATCGCGACCGTAGTGCTACGGGTAAAATTGATATGGTGGGATTGTATAACAAAATCAAATTTTTGAAGGAAGTTAACGATGGAGGAAGAGGTCGTCGCCCTCAGCCACAACCGCCCCGCAACCCCCAAGATACTACTCAGCAAGAAAAGCCCAAACCTGACCTGAAGGCACTCAAAGGCTTGTCTCGCCTTATTATGGCTCTTCGTTCCATT
>CAKZPJ010000492.1 GCA_937138955.1 uncultured Flammeovirgaceae bacterium
TGAAAACGATGAGGTAATTATAGGAGCCAGCCGATTAGGGCATTTGGCTTCAGGGGTACCCGGTTCGGTAGATGGCATGGTAAAAGCTCACGAACGCTACGGTAGTTTACCTTGGGAAGCACTAGTACAACCCTCAGTTGATTTAGCTGCTAAAGGCTTCGTTCTGACCGAAAGGGAGGCTAGAGGTCTGAACCGTAGTAAGGAAGTGTTTCAAGAAGCCAATACCCAAAGCCCAGACTTTTTGCTCAACGAAGCTGAGTGGCAAGCTGGCGATACTATCTTTATGCCGGAATTAGCGGCTACCATGGAGCGCGTTCGTGATGAAGGACGAGCCGGTTTCTATGAAGGTGAAACGGCTGAATTACTGGTAGCTGAAATGGAACGGGGCGGCGGTATCATCACACTAGACGATTTAGCGCAGTACGAGTCAAAGTTTCGGGAGTCGGTTGTCACGGAATACGAAGGCTTACGATTTATATCTATGCCTCCGCCTTCCAGCGGGGGAATCGCATTAGCCCAACTGCTTAATAGTGTTGAGCCTTTTCCTTTGGAAGAAATGGGCCATAACACTGCCGCTACGGCTCACGCGATGGTAGAAGCTGAACGTCGGGTCTACGCTGACCGGGCGACCTACTTAGGCGATGCGGACTTCTATCCGGTTCCAATCGCAGATCTACTTGAACCAGAGTATAATTTGATGCGGATGGAAAACTTTGATTCTACTACTGCTACACCAAGCTCTATGATCTCAGCGGGTAACCCGGCTCCGGTAGAAGCGATGGAAACCACCCACTTTTCAATTATTGACAAAGATCGTAACGCGGTTTCGGTAACTACTACCCTCAACGGTGGCTACGGCTCTAAGGTAGTTGTCGGTGGCGCAGGATTCTTCCTCAACAACGAGATGGACGACTTTAGTATCAAGCCCGGCTTTCCCAATATGTTTGGTTTGGTTGGGGGAGAAGCAAATGCTATTCAGCCCGAGAAACGGATGCTAAGTTCTATGACTCCTACAATCGTTGAAAAGAACGATAGTTTATATATGGTGGTTGGCACGCCGGGCGGTTCAACAATCATCACTTCAGTATATCAAACGATTTTAAACGTAGTGGATCACGGCATGGGAATGCAAGAAGCGGTGACTGTCGGACGCTTCCATCACCAGTGGAAACCTGATACTATCTTTGCCGAACCTACTGCGTTTAGCATTGACGTTGCCCAAAAGCTCAAAGGCATGGGGCATCATCTAGTAGAACGAAGCAGTATAGGTCGGGTAGATGCTATTTTAGTATTGCCCAATGGAAAATTAGAAGGCGGAGCTGATCCCCGAGGAGATGATGCAGCTGTGGGGTATTAGACAATCGATAAAAACTTTCTACGTCATAATTAGACATTATCACGAATGAATTCTTATGAAACATCTAGATGGCAACAATCCCCCTGTATCCCTCGCCACGGTGGCCCCTTCGCCAAGGGGGAGTATAGGCAGGTGAGGTTTAGCTATACAAAACCAATCGTGATAAACACTATTAGCTGTCTTTATTGAATGAAGTTAATAGTAGATATAAAAGATGATAAGGCAGCTTTTATCAGGAGCTACTCAATAACTTTATGTTTGTTAAAGCTGAGCACTCATTCACTACAAAGCTGAAGTGATGCAGAGGATAAAACAGGCAGCTGAAGAAACGAAGCTTATTCAGGAAGGTAAGTTAAAGGGCTACACCAGCTAGGGATTTACTTATCAGTGGTTTCGTAGCGTAACGTTCGTCCTTTGAGCGTAGCGGGTAAACCATCTTTCATCCAGGCCGGAGCGGGTTCATCTTTCAGGTAGTAATCGAAAAACTGCTGCATCCTGCGCGTAAAATCTTTTTGATTATGATACTTAGTCACCCAGTGAGGCTCACCATTATAGTTAAGCATCCAGGCAGGTTTGTTGAGGCGGCGTAGTGCAACGAACAGCTCAATGCCCTGCTCCCAAGGAACCGCAGTGTCTTCATCATTATGTAGAATGAGCAGCGGCGTTTCTATTTTATCGGCCATGAATAGGGGAGAGTTTTCAATATACCGTAGCGGATACTCCCACAACGACCCGCCAATCCGACTTTGCGTACGCTCGTACTGAAACATCCGGCTCATACCGCTTCCCCAGCGAATACCACCGTAAGCCGAAGTCATATTAGATACCGGGGCACCTGATTCAACCGCTCGGAATAAATTAGAACGGGTAACAATATAGGCCGACTGATAGCCACCCCAGCTATGTCCCTGCATCCCAATCCGATCAGGGTCTACGAACCCCCTTTCCATAATGTTGAGCGTACCCGATACTACTGCGTTCAGCGCGCTTTCACCCGGATAGCCTTCTTTGTACACAACATCGGGCACAAATAGCAAATAGCCCCGGCTCACATAAAATGAGAAGTTGATAATAGATCTACTGGGGGAAGGTGCTCGGTGACTATGAAGATTATCCGAATTCCGCTCGTAGAAGTAGACCATCATAGGGTACTTCTTGTTCGGATCAAAATTTTCTGGTTTGTATAGCATCCCGTCTAACGGAGTGCCATCGGCTGACTTCCAGGAAACTAATTCCACGCTACCCCACAGGTAATGCTGTTGCTGAGGGTTGGCATTACTTAATTCCTCAGCTTCTTTGAAATCAGTGATGCTGAGCCATACATCAGGAAATTCGCTGAAGCTAGACTTGCGGTAGATTACATTATTGCTGTCCTGAGCTTTTTGTAGTCCATAAAAGCGATAGTCTTCCAGAATCAACTTTTCCGGAGGACGATTATTTCCGGTATGCTCTCGGAAGTACCCACTTTGCTTCGTTTTACGATTGAAAGCCGACACAATGATTTCATCATTGCTGGGAATGAAATAAGCTTCAGGGTCTAACTTCTCATAGCGAAACGCTAATTCGTTTTCTCGTCCGTAGCCATTGGTTAGGTTCGTAGCTTCCAAGGTTGTTGGATTGATTTTCCAGATGTCGTAATAATCGTAAACCAGAATATGCTCATCATCGTCCGTCCACCCGGCTAAGCCGTAGCTTTCGGGTAGGGCAGGCACGTCGTTTAGCTCGTAGTAGAAATTAGCATCAATTTTCTCGGTTAGGTTAACAGTTTCTTGACTGCTAACATTGTAAGCGTACCAACTGCTATCGCTGTTCTCGTACCAATACGCATAATTCCCAGCAGGAGATAATCTAGGGTAACCCATTGTGCTTTCGGCAAATTTCTTGGTATCACCAGTATTAATATTTACCAAGTAAGCATCGCGCCGAAAAGGATATTCCCAAGAGATTTGCTTACGGTAGGGGTTGTCGTCAATACCGATCGCGTAGGTCAGACGTTTATCCTCATCAAACTGAATATCCGGAACTTCTTCGCTGCCTAGCTGGAGGATTTCTTGGGATGCCATGTTATAGACTGCATCGTACGACCGCTTTTGCTCATTTTCCTGTTGTTCCAACTGCATCGGCTGAATTAACGGATCTTGCCACGACCAAACATCTACCTTCACTCGTTCTTCATCTAGCAGCGTGGTATCTTCTTCGTAAGCGTACTGCACTGGGCGCGGAGCGGTAGCGAAGAATAATTGTTTCCCATCGTAAGAAAAATCAACTGATCCGTGTTCGCTTACCATCCACCCATCCGGGAAAGCAGCGGTAGTAGTGTCCGCCACCATAGCTGCTTCGCTATTTTCTGTCCACATATATAAATGGTGATAGCGATCATCAGCGTCTAAACTGTCTTCACTAGCTAAATATGCTACGGAACTTCCGTCGCGGTTAATCGCAAGCTGAGAGTGCGATACTTTTCCAGTATCAATAGGTAGCAGACTGGCTGATTTGGTATCAAACGTCAGCACTCCCGCACTGCCAGTTGAGTCTCCGGCTACCTGGGTGAAGGTTAGCCGACTACCGTCTTCGGAGAAAATATACTCATCTACCCGCTCGTAGTGCCACTCTTTATTCGTTTGCAGATTGACCAGCACGAGTTCGTTTCCTTCCGGTTGATCGGGTTTTTCCTCCAAGACTGAATATAGTTGATCACGATCAGTCTGAGTGCTATCCTCCTGGGCTTCGGTAGCAGTATCCAGCGGGCTTTCGTGCAAAAACGCTAACCAACCATCGGCTTTCTCCGGCAATCGGTACGATTTTACTCGCTTGTACTTGCCCGCTATTTGATTACTTGCTAGGTTGACAAAAACCAGCGAGTCCTTTGGTAACTCATCCTCTCTTTTCTTAGCCAGTTTCATTTGCCTTACCGAGTCGTAAGGAGGAGTTACTTTAAAAACTACGAAACGGCTGTCGTGGGTAAATGCTGGTTGCTTGCCTCTGGCAAAAGTCTGAGATTCAGCCTGATTAGTATCATGCAGATAAATAGTACCGTCGCCCTGCGCTGGGTTTACTTCGTATACTACGTATTGACCATCGTTAGAAATATGGGGAGCATCAATATTCTTCCAATCGTCGTAAACATCATGGGTGAGTGGTTTTTTCTGAGCAAGCCCTGATTGCGTTAATATAACGGCAATAATAAAAATGAGGTAGATTCTTTTCTGCATGGTTAGGTGAAATGTTTTCGTATCAAAAAAAGGAAGAGCTACTTTTCACTCAGGAAAAACAGGGCACTTCTATTCTTCTATCGTTGCAAAATAACGATATTTTATTTTGAACAGTAGTATAAAACATATAGCACAAAAAGCTTTCTCAACCTGAATCCGGAAATAAGCAGACTTTTTGATAAGGTTGGACAGGACTTCTTTTGTTTGCGGATAGAAGATGTTGTTTCTCATGCTAAGGTTCCGGTGCCACCTTCGCGGGAGGAATGCCACACCCTAATTCTGGTGTTGGAAGGCTTCTACGAGCTAAAAATAGGAACGCAAGAATATCGAGTAAAAGAGGGTGAGATAATCATTCAGCAAGCGGGCAGTATTTTTTCTATAGACCGCATTAACCGGCAGACGAAAGGGTTCACTTGTCACTTTCACTCGGATATGCTCGTCGGTAAATTAAGTACCTCCGCTATTCTAGCTGATTTTGAATTTCTAAATGTTTGGGCAAATTCGTTGGTACAATTTGATGAAGATAGACTTCCATTCATTATCAATATCTTCCGAAGGTTGCACGTAGAATATAACTACAATCAGAAACCGGATTTTCATAGCATTTATGCGTACCTACTGGCTCTACAAAAAGTATGTGAATCGTACTCCTACGGAGTATAGGGAAATGATTGATAAGTCCTAGAGACTGCATTATTTGTCCTAATGCACCGATCAGATATGGTTGATCTTTGCTGGTGAATCAATTATACCATGTATCCAACATTACTATCAATTCATTCTCTATTCCGCTGGTTAGTATTGGCCGCCTTGCTACTGGCAATCTACCGAGCAGAAAGCGGATATTTTACCAAACGTTTTTTTACTAGCTTTGATAATAAAACCCGTCATTGGACTGCTACTACCGCCCATATCCAGCTTATTATCGGAGTTCTACTGTACATTAAGAGTCCTATTATCAGCTACTACTGGGCAAACTCTGGAAGTTTATCAAACGCTGAAGATTCATCGTTTTTCGGATTGAATCACTTCGGTTTCATGCTGGCATCAATCGTGATTTTGACTATCGGTTCTGCCAAAGCTAAACGGGAAAAGCCTGACGAAACAAAATTCAGAACGATGCTCATTTGGTTTCAGTAGCACTAATAATCATCTTTCTGGCTATTCCCTGGCCATTTTCACCTTGGACCAATCGTCCCTACATCCGAATCTAACCAATGAATCTACTCACTTCAAGTATTGGCCGCCTTTGATTGCTGGCGATTTTAGAAGGACTAACCTTACTAATACTGGTATTTGTAGCGGTCCCTCTGCGCCACATCTTTGATTATTCCGCCGTTTCGCAGCTTGTAGGGCCTATTCACGGTATACTCTTTTTATTATTTGTGGTGAATACTCTGAGCGTAGGAATGGAGAAGGGCTGGAAATTTAGCCAAACCACCTGGAAAGTGCTATTGGCCTGTTTTGTGCCCTTTGGTACTTTTTACATTGATCGTAGAATCCTAAAGCCTATTCACGAAGAGGAAATATTATGAAAGTATATGTTTTTAAAACTTCCGTCAGGCAGCAGGATATTAATAACGTTGGCGACATTATTAATTTGCTTGTCCCTGATGCTCTGCGAAATTTTGATTTAGATGATTGTGATAATATCTTGAGGGTCGAAAGTAACTATGATATAGTTAAAGAGGTTTGTAGCGAATTGGCAAAGTTTGGCTTCTTTTGTCAAGAGCTTCAGTAGCCTTTTGCTATTTACTCAATTCTATGCCCTACTTAGCCCAACTCAATATCGGGAAATTACGCTATCCTATCGACCATCCTAATACTCAGGAGTTTGTAGAGAATATCGATCGCATTAATCAGTTAGCTGAAGCAAGTCCTGGATTTGTCTGGCGATTAAAAGATGATACCGGAAATGCTACTAGTATTCAGGTTTTCTCTGATCCGATGATGATTGTAAACATGTCGGTGTGGGAGAGCATTGATTCGCTAAAGCAGTTTGTGTATCGGTCTGATCACATTCAGATCATGCAAAAACGTCAGCAGTGGTTTGAAAAATACGATGAACCTTTTGTAGTACTTTGGTGGGTCACTGAAGGTTATTTGCTTACGCTTTCTGATGCTAAGCAAAAATTAGCCTTGCTGACGAAGAAAGGAGCAACAGTGGAGGCATTTTCCTTTCGTAAAACATTTGATCCTCTAAAATCAGCTTAACTGAACTACACTATGCTAAGGTTCATCATTCAGTTTTTAATCAGTATTATCGGATGCCTTGCTGTTATTGTCCCTACGCAAGCCCAAGAAAAATACCGGGTTATTATCATGACCGATATGACCCACGACGATGGAAACTCATTAATTCGCTATCTGTACTACTCTCACTTGTTCGATACCGAGGCACTTATTATCACGAATCAACTGCCTGATTATTACCACGATGATCCGGATCCGTGGAACAAAGGACAACAAATACTTACTGCTTATCAGCAGGAGTACACACAGTTGACAAAGCATCATACTGATTATCCGACCCATCAACAGTTAGCCAACGTAACCAAGCCGGGTCGGGGTGCTTTACCGATAATTTGGCTGACGAACGAAAAGAAGTTTAGTGGGCCAATTGGTGATCACCACATGGAAAGTGAATGGGGTGATATTCGTTTTACCGATTGGATCGGGGAGGGCAATAATCCGAATGGAGAACCTAAAGATTCAGAAGGCAGTGAATTTTTGCAGAAGGTGTTTGACAAAGACGATGACCGACCTATATATGTACAGATGTGGGGCGGACCCATCACCTTTGTGCAGGCTCTATATCGGTATCGACAGCGACAAGGGGATGATAAGTTTCAGAAGTTACTTAGCAAGCTGCACATTTACGGTATTCTCCTGCAAGACATCACCTTCGATTACTTCATTGACTTAGACAAAGTGAAAGCATTGGACTGCACTAGGTTCGGGACTACCCAGTCAACTTACGATGGTTTGCGGTTTTCGCCTCGCTGGCTATTACACGATGGTGGGCATTTCTGGCAGTACTGCTGCCCTAGCAAGCCTAACGAAAAACCTGTTTTGCCCCAAGAAGTAAACGGTCACGGCTCAATGTCTGACATTTATGATAATGGGGGGGAGGGAGATACGCCATCTTTTCTGTATCTGATTAGTGCAACACTAGGATTAAACGATCCACTAAAACCCGATCAGGGAAGTTGGGGCGGGTTGTTTCAGCCAATGGGGAGCGACTTTCCTGAAGGCTATTACCACACCTGTGGGGTGGAGGTAGAACAGCTCATGCGTTGGAAAGATGCAGTGAAGAATGACTTCATGAACCGCTTGGATTATTCAACTCATGAACCTGAGGAAGTTAATCATAATCCGGTTGCTGTAGTGAATGGTAATAGCAGTCGTGAGATTCTGAATATTTCGGCTAAACCGGGTGAGGTCGTTGAGTTAGATGCCTCGGCTTCCTATGACCCCGATCAGCAAAATGTTTCATATTCTTGGTTTTATTATCCTGAAGCTAGTAGTTATCCGCAAGAAATTTCTCTTGACCAGCCCAAACAAGCCCTACAACCTGTTCTGATTCCTGAGGATATTAGTAGTGGAGATATTCATCTTATTTTGAAAATAGAGGATCAAGGTCAACCCTCGCTAGTTAGTTATCGGCGGGTAATTCTTTCGGCTAAGAGATAAGGCCAGTCATCTTATTTATTGAAGCTACAAAAAACTGTGAACTTGTGTAAAAATTTGAATCATTCAGTAAGGTTAGCTCTAAACTAATCACTAATATTACCTTGCATTAGAGCGATTTGTACTCGCTGTCAGAGTTTCACTAAATATTGGTCTAATAGTGCTCAAACTTATTATATTTAGTATTATTCTGCTGAATAGCCAATTAGGTTGGGCACAGGTTTCACTCGTGATCTCTCCTGCTCGCACTAATGTAGAAAAAGGTGAAATATTTTCCGTTGAAGTACTGGCTCAAACCGGCAGCCAGTTAATAGACGGAGCTACTGTCTTTTTACTATTTGATCCTCAGGCAGTTCAGGTACAGTCAGCTGATGCTAGCCCTCGCTTACCAGTTGAGCTGACACCTATTAGCGTTAATAATACTACTGGTTTAATACGCTATGCTTACAGTACTTTTGGCAACTACCCTAGTGGGAATATACTACTCTTTACGGTAAAGTTTAAAGCTGTCACCGTCTCTTCATCCATTCTGCTTTTTACTAGTATTGGTGGTATCTCTACGGAGGTTACCTATCAAGAGGCAAACCTACTGAATGAAAATAGAGGGAGTAAAATAGTAGTGGGCAGTACAATTGACGATGGCGACGGAGATGGTATAGCAGATGATGTAGATAACTGTCCGAACACCGCTAATGCGGATCAGGGCGATCTGGATGGAGATGGCACGGGTGATGTTTGCGATAATGATGCCGACAGTGATGGTCTTGATGCTAATGAGGACTGCGATGATCTGAATGATGAGCTAGGTGAAGTGGCTATTTGGTACACTGATGCGGATGGCGATGGGTTTGGTGACCCAAATATTCTAACCGAAGTCTGCGAACAGCCCGAAGGTTTTGTTGCTGATAACACTGACTGTGACGATCGTGAAGTAAGCATTAACCCAGCGTCCGAAGAAATTCCTGATGATGGTATTGACAATAACTGTAACGGGCAAGTAGATGAGAACGCTTCGCTTTGCCAAGTGGGTTTTATACTACAAGAGTTTTGGTTTGACGTCGCTGGGGTAAGCACTGCGGATATACCACGAGCGGATATTCCCCAGGCGGTAGAAACCCTCACCCAGTTTGCTTCACCAGTTAACATTGGTGGTAACTACGGCTCC
>CAKZPJ010000493.1 GCA_937138955.1 uncultured Flammeovirgaceae bacterium
CTCGTCACTTTTCCGGTCGGGGCATTACTGACCGAAACACAACGCTCTGGGGTTCGTGGATCATTCAGGGAGAAAATAACAATCTATATTTCAGTGGCGATGGTGGCTACGGACCTCACTTTCAGGAAATTGGGGAGCGCTACGGCCCATTTGACTTAGCGATGATGGAGTGCGGACAGTACGACGAACGCTGGGCTCAAATTCATATGATGCCTGAAGAATCGGCTCAGGCAGCGGTAGATGTACGAGCTAGACAAATGATGCCTATCCACTGGGGATCCTTTCGGCTTGCTCTTCATTCCTGGACTGATCCCGTTGAGCGGGTAACCGCAAAAGCAGCGCAGCTACAAATGCCAGTAACTACTCCGAAGATTGGCGAAACCTTTGTGGTTGGCTCATCTAACTCTCCACAGGCGAATTGGTGGGAAAATGATTAAAAAACTATTTTCCCTTTCATATAATTTGTGAACAGACTTAAGCTAATTAGTCTACATTATCGTGCAAGAACCGGTTATTGCTGATAATGTTGTTATCATCATCTAGTGAATAGCGCGACACATTACGATCCTGGTACGATGGCACACTGTACAAGTGTACGTTTCGCCGCATGTAGGCCGGTTCATTGAAATCTTCTTTCTTGAAATGGTCCTGCTCACTATCCGGTGCGCTAATACTCTTTTTTCCCCGTAACTTCAGCTTCCGCTTGTAGGCTTCTTCCATGAGTAATCGCTTCTGCGAGCTCATTTCATGCATCAGTTCTTCCTCCTCTTTTTCTTTGGGTTCATCTTGAATAGACTCGTATGTTGGCTGAGGGTCATCAGCAACAAAATTATTTACCGGCGGCTCAAAGTGATGCTCGGGAGCCGGTTCGTTAGTATTGTTGCTCTCTGGTACCTTCTTGCTAGTTTCTAAGTCAACAATCCGCTTATTATCCTCTTCCGGTTCGCTTGATTCTTCCTGATCAAAGCCAGTAGCGATTACAGTTACCATTACGCTTTCACCTAGTGCTTCATCTACTCCGTGGCCAAAAATCATCTCCATCTCCTCGCTAGCCTGATCCTGAATATAAGAAGTAATAATGGTCAGTTCATCCATCTGAATTTCCTTCTCAGTACCGGACTTGATAGACAACAGAATGCGCTGCGCTCCGGTAATATTTATATTGTCAAGCAGAGGCGATGACAACGCCATTTCGGCGGCTCTTTTTGCTCGCTGATCTCCATCTACTTTAGCCGACCCCATTACCGCAGCACCTGAGTTGGCCATCACAGTTTTTACATCTTCAAAGTCTACGTTGATGTCACCCGGTAAGGTGATAATCTCCGCAATACTCTTAGCCGCTGTAGTCAATACGTTGTCGGCCTGTGCAAAGGCATTGGAAAGTGATAGGTTACTATAAGCCTCCCGTAGTTTATCGTTTAGAATAACGAGTACTGTATCGCAACTTTCCCGAAGCTCAGCAATACCTTCGTTAGCCAGTCGCATTTTTTTACGCCCTTCAAAGCTAAAAGGAGAGGTAACAATGCCTACCGTTAAAATACCCAGTTCTCGCGCCACTCGAGCAATTTCGGGAGCCGCTCCAGTTCCGGTTCCTCCGCCCATTCCGGCGGTAATGAATAGCATTTTGGTATTATCGCTAAGTAACTCGCGAATATCTTCTTTACTTTCAATAGCGGCAGCTTTTCCTTTTTCAGGATTAGCCCCAGCCCCTAGCCCTTCGGTGAGTCCTATACCAATTTGTAACTTATTAGGAACCGGACTGGTCTGTAACGCTTGCACATCGGTATTGCAGACAATGAATTCTACATCCCGAATGCCTTGGTTAAACATATGGTTCACAGCATTGCTGCCTCCGCCTCCTACACCAATCACTTTGATGATAGACGGGTTCTGAGGCTGTAGATCGAAACTGTATGTTTTACTCATAACGGTGGAGATTTGGGTAGTTTAGGGGTATACCAAAACTACATTAATATTCTTTCTCATTAAAGTCATCAATCAATATTTTTTTGGTCTTTTCTAATATACCTCTGAAAGAAAAGCCAGTTTGTCGTTCTTTTCGCACAACTTGGTTGGTTTGTCCACTTTTGCGACGTAGGTATTCCGAGTTACGTTCGTCAATTGCTTTAAACCCTGCCAACACTAATCCAACTCCGGTAGCGTACATTGGTGATTTGATCGCTTCTGGTTTACTTTTTCCCAGATATTCGTTAGGGTGCCCAATCCGACCATCAGTGGCGCACATCAACTCACACAACTGCTTAATGTGTCGCAGTTGGGAACCTCCCCCGGTGATGACGATGCCACCCGCCAACCGATCTTCGTAGCCCGACGAAATAATCTCAGCATGAACCAGCTCAAAAACCTCTTGCACTCGGGCCTCAATAATATACGCTAAGTTCTTTACCGATATTTCCCGGGGGGGACGATCGCGCAACCCGCGAATAGAAACTATTTCATTAATATTAGCCTCTTCGGCAATAGCGCGGCCAAACTTCACTTTGAGTAACTCAGCCTGCTCGTGCAGTACGGAACAGCCTTGCTTAATGTCCGAAGTAATAATGTTGCCGCCGAAGGGGATCACTGCCGTATGCCGAATAATGCCGTCGTGGAAAATAGCAATGTCGGTAGTTCCACCGCCAATGTCTACTAAGCAAACTCCCGCTTTCTTTTCTTCTTCACTAAGTACCGCTAAGCTGGAAGCTAAAGGCTCAAGGATTAAATTATCTATTTCTAGTCCCGCTTTACGAACGCACTTATTAACATTGTTAATGGCATTGGTCTGAGCCGTGATAATGTGAAAATCAGCCTCTAGCTTTACCCCAGACATGCCCACGGGATCCATAATTCCCTCCTCATAATCAACAATGTAGTGCTGAGGCATTACGTGGATAATCTCGCAACCGGGCGGGGTAACAATACGGTACATATCCTGGGTGAGTCGCTCCACATCACTTACAGTAATCTCCTCCTCGGAAGATTCGCGGGTAATGCTACCGTGGTGTACCGAACTCCGGATATGCTGTCCGGCAATACCCACGTTTACTACATTGATTTCCACTCCTGACTGCTCTTCAGCTTGCTGAACTGCTTTTTGAATTGCCTGTACGGTTTTGTCAATGTTGCTAACAATGCCTCGAATTACTCCGTCGGACACGGCTTTGCCCATGCCCATTACTTCTAGTTTTCCGTATTCGTTTTTTCGGCCTACTATAACGCATATTTTAGTAGTACCGATATCTAGTCCAACTACGGGTTGATCGTTGTCCATGGTTTTACTGGTTAGTCACAAACGATTTGATTTTCATAGGTCAGATTGACCTTATTATAATGATTCCACCCTTTTCGGGGTAAAATTTGCTGATAAAATAATTCTAATTTGCCAAATTTTTCGGAAATCTGATTAGGCTTCCCAAATTTAATCGTTTGCCTGCCCACTTGGGGGTGCAACGTTACTTCTCCTACCTGATTTATATTCATTCGAGCAATTTGGGCGCGCCAGAAATCATCCTGTTCAATATATTTTGCTAAAGAAAGAAACTGGGTTCCAGTACTGTCCTGATTCCAATCTCCTTTGATCAGTTTTGGAATAAGCTCGCCACCAATTAGCATCACCCGCGCCGTATGCCGTCCTGAAAGAGGAAGTAGCCTTCCGGTAGTGCTAACGTAAGCATCAGGAAGTTTAGGGTGTATTAGGCGAGCGATAGGTCGGCTTTGCTGCACGGCAACGTGTACCTTTCCTTCCAAATCATAATGAATATTCGCGCGCTCTACGTAAGGGTTTCCTAATACTCGATGCTCCAATTGCTTCAGCTCCAGTGTATTTAATGGTAATCCAATAATTGACTTCTCACTCTGCTGTAGTAACCCTCGTATTTCTCTTTCGCCCACAAAAGATTCAGCACCTTCGTGCTCAATAGCTACGCTAATTTGTGTACATACCCGCTGCTGCCGGCGGTACTCCGTAGCTCCTACTGCTGCTATCAGTATGATAAGCATAGTCACTAAGTATACCGATTTTTTTATCCGCTTCATTGCTTCTCCTCAATTAATTTGACCACTTCTTGAGCAATATGATCCGCCGCCTCGGGGCGAGCCCATTGCTGAATATTTTGCCGTAACTGCTTCTGCTGACTCTTATCGGCTAACAGTGTCAGTACCTGTTTTATAAGTGACTGAGGAGCTTCATCATCAGTAATCATGAGAGCCGCTTTAGCCCGCACTAATGCTTCAGCATTTTTCCGCTGATGATCTTCCGCCACATTCGGGGAGGGCACGAAGATAACAGGTTTTTGTACTAACGCCAATTCAGAAATTGACAGTGCTCCCGCTCGGGAAATCACTACGTCAGATACGGAGTACGCTAAATCCATTCGGGTCAGAAACTCCCGCAACTGAATGCCGGTATGATCGGGGGTAGCAGTTAGTTGTGCCTTCATTTTTTTATAGTAGTACCTACCACTTTGCCAGATCACCTGCACGTTCGCATCTACCAATAGTTGAATATTGTTGATAACGCTTTCATTCAGTGTTCTCGCCCCCAAACTTCCTCCAATGACTAATAATGTTTGTTTTTGTGGATCTAAGCCAAAATACTCGATGGCTTCCTCTTTTTTCTCGTCTAATTTTTGCTGAGCCAGTTCTACAATTTCCTTTCGGATGGGATTGCCAGTAAATACTAATTTCTCTGCCGGGAAAAATTTTTCCATGCCGGGATGGGCCACACAGATTTTATCTACTTGATTAGACAACATTTTATTGGTTAGCCCCGCGTAAGAGTTTTGCTCCTGAAGCAGCGACGGAACCTTACGAAGGCTAGCCACGTACACTAACGGCCCACTAGCATATCCGCCTACTCCTACGGCAGCATGCGGCTTAAACTCATTGATGATTTGATTGGCTTTGAAAGAGCTAGAGATAATTTTAACCGGAAAAGCCAGATTATCTATTGTCAGCTTTCGCTGAAGTCCACTAATCCACAACCCCTCAATAGAGTAACCTGCTTCTGGCACTTTTTGCATTTCCATTCTTCCTTGGGCTCCTACAAACAGAATTTCAGTATCAGGATGCCTAGCCCGTAGCGCATTGGCAATAGCAATGGCTGGATAGATATGACCTCCGGTTCCGCCGCCGCTAATAATTACTCGATATGGTTTTCGTTCAGTCAATATTTTTTCGCTAGGCAGTTGCCTTCTGATAATCAAATTCTTTAGTAGTACTTAGAATAATGCCTATGGCAATGCTAGTAAATAAGAGAGATGTGCCTCCCATACTTACTAATGGTAAGGGTAAGCCCGTAACCGGAGCTAGCCCAACGGCTACCGTCATATTAATCATGGCCTGAATGGCAATGGCAAAACTCAGTCCAGCGGAAAGTAATCCGCCAAAAGCTCGCTCGCTGCGAGATACTGCTCGCATTCCCCGGAACAGTAAGACCAGAAATAGTAAGATGACTCCCACTCCGCCAATTACTCCGTATTCTTCTATAATAATGGCGTAGATGAAATCGGCGTAAGACAGCGGTAGAATATTGCGTTGCTCACTTTTTCCTATTCCTTTACCCGATACTCCACCAGTGGCAATCGCAATGTAGGCCTGCTGATTCTGAAAAGTCACTTGTTCTTCGCTCATAAAAGATTCTACCCGACTCAGAGCGGTTTCACCTCGTTGCCCGAAACTTAGGGCAGCGTAACCAAGTAACCCTCCCGCTAACACTAACATAGTTAAGTACTTGACTGGAACCCGTCCAATATACATAAGTAGCAGACAAGTAAAGAACAGCATAGCAGCGGAAGATATATCCGACATAGCAATAATCCCGCAGATGGTTCCGCACCAAAGCATTACCGGTAGCACCGTGCGGGAGAAATCACTAACAATTTGCTGGCGGCGAGATAACATTCCGGCCAAATGAGTGATCAGTGCCAACTTCGCTAAATCAGAGGGCTGAAACGTTTGATTGATAACCGGTAAAGTTATCCAGCGAGAGGCCTCATTAATTGTTGCTCCAAACTTCCAGGTATAGAGCAACATTGGTATAGATAATAATAATAGAAGCGTAGATAGACGAGCGAAGTATTGATAATTAATTTTGTGGACAAACCACATAGCTCCCAAACTTAAACCTAATAGGATAATGTGTTTGAAAAGGTAGTATTCCGTATCGCCACCGCGTTCACGGTATGCTATGGAACTAGATGTGCTATACACGACCAATACTCCGATTGCCGACAGGCACAGAACAACCAGCCAAATAATGGAATCGCCTTCTAAATATCGTTTAGCCCAACTACGTACCATCATTAGCGAATTTTAAGAGTTACTAATGAGAAAATAGCTAACATAATGCCGATTAGCCAAAAACGACTTACAATTTTGGCTTCGTGCAAATTTCTCTTCTGAAAATGATGATGCAAGGGTGCCATAGCAAAAATGCGCTGACCCACGCCATACTTTCTCTTGGTATACTTGAAGTAGCCCACCTGAAGCATTACCGATAAATTTTCTATCAGAAAAACACCACAGATTAGCGGTAGTAGCATCTCCTTACGAACCGCCAATGCCATTACCGCGATAATACCCCCAATAGATAAACTACCTGTATCACCCATAAATACTTGGGCTGGGAAGGCGTTGTACCACAGAAAACCAATACAAGCTCCAACAAACGCAGTGGCGAATACCACCAATTCTCCCAAATCAGGAATGTACATCACATTGAGGTACTGCGAAAACAACAGGTTACCCGATACGTAGGCAAAGATTGCTAAGGTTATACCAATAGTAGCGGATGTCCCTGCGGCGAGTCCATCTAACCCATCGGTAATATTGGCCCCGTTCGAAACAGCGGTAACAATAAAAACAACAATGACTACGTAGATAACCCAAGTCCATGAGTCGGGTAATTCCACTAAGCTGAATGTAATAAATGATAGAAAGTTCTTATAGTCAGCTTCGTTGTCCTTCACAAAAGGAATAGTAGTTTGGGTGGTTTTAACATCTTCGTAAGCTCCTTTAGGCATTTCCTGAATTTCTTCTCCAACGTTAGTTATGTTGCCCATCATTTCTTCGTCAAACTGCCTAACTCTTACATCTTCGTGAAAGTAAAGTATCAGTCCAACAATCAGTCCTAATCCAACTTGACCCACAATTTTAAATTTCCCAGCTAGTCCTTCCTTGTTCTTTTTAAATGTTTTAATGTAGTCATCAATAAAACCAACGGTTCCCATCCATACGGTTGCGACTAGTACTAAGATCACGTAGATATTGTCAAGCCGAGCAAATAGTAACGTAGGAATAATGATGGCGCTGAGAATGATAAGTCCGCCCATAGTCGGAGTACCTTTCTTCTGTAACTGGCCTTCCAACCCCAAATCACGCACTACTTCCCCAATCTGCTTCTTTTGCAAGTATTGGATCAACTGCTTTCCAAAGATGATGGTGATTAGTAACGAAAGCAACGTTGCCATACCCGCCCGAAAGGAGATAAACTGAAACAGGCTGGCTCCCGGCACGTTAAATTCTCGCTCTAAATAATCAAACAGGTAATACAACATAGTTTGCGTTTGGTGCTACCGCTGGCGTAGCTGATGAAAGATTTCGTTCAATACTTGTTTATCGTCAAAATTGTGTTTCACTCCTTTAATTTCTTGATAGGTTTCATGTCCCTTACCCGCTACTAGAATAATGTCCCCCTCTTCCGCCATCATGCTGGCGGCTTTAATAGCTTCTTTTCGGTTAGTAATAGCGATTACTTTTTTGTAATGCGATGCGGGCACTCCCGCTTGCATATCTTTAATAATTTCTTCCGGGTCTTCGCTACGCGGGTTGTCTGATGTCAGGATTACTTTATCGCTCAATTCTGCCGCAATTGCTGCCATCTTAGGTCGCTTGGCTTTGTCCCGATCGCCCCCGCAGCCTACCACGCAAATAACGGTCTCATTTTTAGTGCGCACGTTTTGGATAGTCTTTAGCACATTTTCCAAGGCATCAGGCGTATGGGCGTAATCTACAATGGCCGTCACTCCATCAGCCGAATGAATCTGTTCGAATCGACCTCGAGCGGGCTGCACGCCCGAAAGCTGGGTTAGTACTTCTTCTGGCTCTTCATCCAGCAAAACCGCGGTTCCAAAGGCCGCTAGCAAATTGTAAGCATTGAAATCACCAATCAGTGGAAACCATACCGACTGAGAAGAGATAGTGTCACCACTAATTTCCAGTTCCAATCCTTGCAATGAATTTGTCAGCACCTTAGCTTTAAAGTCGCTCACACCCTTCAAGGAAAAAGTTTTGACCAAAGCGGTGGTATTTTGCACCATAATCTTACCTCGCTTATCGTCAGTATTTACCAGAGCGAAGCCTGTTTTGAGTAGATCGTCAAATAATTTCTTCTTGGCTTTGATGTATTCTTCAAAAGTTTTATGATAATCTAGATGATCGTGGGAGATATTCGTGAAGATGGCTCCGGCTACTTTGAGTCCGGCCATACGATGCTGCACAATAGCGTGAGAACTGGCCTCCATAAAAGCGTGAGTGCAGCCCTGCTTCACCATATTTGCTAGCAAAGCATTGAGCTGCACTGCATCAGGCGTAGTGTGGGTAGCGGGAATGACTTCCTCGTTGATTTTATTATTTACCGTAGAGAGCAATCCGGTAAGATAGCCCAAGCGCATAAATAGCTGGTGCAGTAGCGTGACTACGGTAGTTTTACCATTAGTACCCGTAACCGCTACCAGTTTTAGTTTAGCCGAAGGATTGTCGTAAAAGTTAGAAGCCATCTGCCCTAGTGCCTGAGCACTGTTGGCAACTTCTACGTAAGTTACTCCGGCTTGCTTTTCGTCAGGAGTTTGTTCACATACTACCGAAGTAGCTCCCTTCTCCACAGCTACCTGAATATATTGATGCCCATCAACCAGCGTGCCCGACACCGCTACAAACACACTGCCTTCTTCTACCCGACGGGAGTCGAAGTGAACGGCACTCACTGGTAAGTCGGTAGATCCTTCTACCGCTTTCAGCGAAACTCCGTACAGTATGTCTTTAAGTGTTTTCATTTTTTAGTCCAAGGTTATTTGTTACTAGTCCTCCGCCATTACCTCCGTTTTCTGGATCACTAACTTAATTCTAGCCACACCGTGTTTCCTTTTTTTAGTGATGCATCTGGTTCAAGTGATTGTTTGATTACTCGTCCGCTTCCTTGATATTCTACGTGTACTCCCTGTTGTTCTAGTAGATACAGGGCGTCACGCAATGTCATTCCCTGTACGTTGGGCATTTGATTTTCTTTTATCGCTTGTTCTTTCCAGTGGATTTGCTGACTAACTGGTTGGGCCCGCGTCCACTCTGCTAAGTCATCGTTTATAACCTGTTTAATACGTAATGTTGAGCAAATCTGACGCAAATCGTCACTATAGCCCGCCTGGATC